>JAEUJR010001145.1 GCA_016793585.1 Archangium sp. | reverse complement strand
GGTGTGGCAGTACATCGAGCCCGTCTCGACGGCCTCGACCGAGACCTTGCCCCACGTGTGGCCTTCGCCGGCCGGGCACGACGAGAGCGCGCCGTTGTCGACGGGGTCGACGCAGAACTGCACGTCGATGTCGAAGCCGTGCGTGGGCACCGAGAGGATCTGATCGAGCAGCGGCTCGCCCTGAAGCGTGTAGTTCTTCGGCACGCCGCCGCCGAGGATCCAGATCGCCAGCTTCCCGTCGAAGTGGTGCCGGCAGTAGTGCTGCATCGCCGCCATCGAGTAGACGTCGTCGTTGATGTCGAGCTCGAACTTGAACGCGTCTCCGAGCAGCTTCTTGAGCTTCACCACGTTCAAGAAGATCGAGCCGTCTTGCACGGCGCCCGACCAGATCGGCACGGCGCGGCGGTAACAGGTCGAGAGAAACGACGGCTGCTCGACGCCCAGCTCCTGCTCGATGGCGTTGAGGTGTTTGCCGAGCAGGTAGTGGAACTCGGGCGTCGTCATCTTCTTCTGGAAGTCGGGGCCCGCGATGATCGCCGAGAACAGGCGGTCGGTGTCGAGCAGCGCCTCTTCCCAGAAGCCCAGGTCGTAGATGCGAATGATGCGGGCCAGCCGCAGCTGCAGGTCGCCCGCGTTGGGGTTCACCTCGCGGATCTGGTGACGGATGATGCGGTGGGCGTCGTGGTACAGGTTGGCGCCCGTCGTGGTGACCGCACTGATCACGCCCGACTCCACCAGGGGGATGAGGCAGCTCTGGTGCAGGCCCGCCGGCGTCATCGCGCCCGAGAGGGTGAGGAAGACGGCCGCGTTCTCTTCGAGCGACCGCTTCATCAACTCGAAGGCGATGCGCTCCTGACGGCCAACGTAGGCGCCGAACGCGGTCTCGAGCAGGTCGAGCGCGGTCTCTTTGCCGGTGATCGGGCGCGGGTTCACCTTTCGCGCGCCGTCGTACGCCTTTCGAAGCTTGTGCTGCTGGGTCTTGGTAGCCATGGGCGCGGCGGATATACACGCAACCCTCTGGCCGATTCATTGGAGTTTTTCGTGCGAATGACCCGAATCTCGATTCTCTCGCTGGGCGCAGTCCTCTCTCTGGCGAACTGCACCTGCAAGCCGCCAGTCGTCACCACCAACAAGCCTGACCTGCGCACGAACGACTCGATGGGCGCCACGCTCGCGGCGCTCGACTTCACCGCGTGCCCCACGCGTGACGAGAACAACCAGCCCGTTCGTGACGTGTTCCCCGACGCCGAGCCCGTCGTGCTGACCAACGGCTCGGGCAAGGCAGCGGCGAAGGCGAAGTTCACCTTCGGTGGCGCCGACGCCGACGCGTTTCAGCTGCGCATCAAGGGCGGCGACGCGGGGGCCTTCGCGGTCGTGACCACGCCGTACGAGCTCGACATCGGCGTCGGTGAGGAGATCACGTTCGAGGTGGCCTTCGCGCCGAAGAAGAAGGGCGCGCACTCGGCGACGCTCACCATCGACGACCAGGTGGCCGAGACCACGATGGATCCCGTGCTCACCCTCATCGGCTCGGGCCTCGATCTGCCCTCGCAGCCGACGCTCGAGACCGGCGTTCAGCAGGAAGACGGCGGCTTCACGGTGTGCGAGCAGGGCTCGATCTTCACCGACTGCGAGCTCGGCTTCCCCATCACCCAGTTCGAGACCACCGTCTCGCGGAAGATCCGCATCAAGAACAAGGGCTGCCCGGCGCTGAAGGTCACCGCCATCAAGGTCGGCATCGACACGACCGGCACGGAGTCGCCCGACTTCAAGCTCGTCAGCCCGGCCTCGCCCTCGACCGCTGCGCCGATCTCGCTCAACAAGGCCGACGGCACCGACACGATCGAGGCCACCATCGAGTTCAAGCCGACCGACACCGGCCCGGGCAACGAGACCAAGAGCGGCTTCATCATCGTCGACTCGAACGACCCCGTGAACATGGCGCCGATCTCGGCCCCGGGCGTGCTCAGCCTGCGCGGAGACGGTCTGCGCCCTGCCCTCTCGGCTTCGCCCAGCGCGTGTGACTTCTCGCGCAGCTCTGACAACTGCGGCAACTCGCCGAAGATCGCCGACCGCGCGCGCTTCACGGTTCGCAACGACGGCAACGCGCGCGTGAAGATCACCGAAGCGAAGTTCAAGTCGGGCTCGGGCCAGAACGGCCGCTTCGCGATGGTGATGAACCCGACCAACCAGGAGATCGCTCCCGGCGCGTCGATCACCGTCGAGGTCACCCACAGCGACATGCCGCTCTACGTGATCGACGAGCTTCAGATGAAGTCGGTCTTCGTGGGCGGCAACATCTCGGCCGGTGACGTCTCGTTCGCGCTCTTCGGAGGCCGCCAGCCCTGCCTCGAGACCGAAGACGAGGTGAACTTCAACAACCCCATGACCCCGATGTCGGCGAAGTCGTTCTTCATTCGCAACACGCGGCGCCTGCCTGATGGCGGCACCGACTCCTCGCAGTGCGGCACGCTCGTCATCAACCAGGTGGGCATCGAGCAGAACATGTTCTTCTCGATCATCGACCCGAAGATCGCCCCGAACACGCAGGTGCAGGCGGGCGGCATGGTCGAGACGGCCATTCAGTACAACCGCCCCCCGTCGGGCGGCATGCAGGTCGGCAAGCTGAAGGTGCTCTCGAACGACCCCTTCTTCGGGCCGCCGACCGGTACCAAAGAGATCAACATCATCTCGTCGGCGCCGTTCGACCCCCCGCCGAACGCGATCTTGAAGGGCTGCGTGCCCGCGATGCTGCTCAACGACCCCAACTGCACGTTCGGCACCGAGACGCAGATGACGGTGCAGCTCTCGCAGATCACCGGCGCCACCAAGACCGTCACGGTGTCGGGCTTCGACAGCACCGACTTCGACGGAACCACCATGGGCAAGCCGACGGAGTTCCGCTTCCAGCTCCTGCCGCCGTTCCCGCCGATGGCGACCGCCGCGAGCATGGCGCCCAACACGCGCGGCATGCCCAACAAGGCCGTGCTCACGCTGCCCGGCACGGGCCTGTATCGCGTGAACCTGACGGTCTGGGACAGCCGCGGTCAGCAGGGCCAGCCGGCGTCGCTGAACATCAACGTCGTGCCCTGACGGCAGACCGAGCACGATGAAACCAGGGGCGTGCAGGCTTCGGTCGGCACGCCCCGTTTCATGTCCGGCAGGGTCAGCTCACTTCTTCAGCGCCGCCAGCGTTGTCTTGAAGGCGTCGAGCGCGGGGCCGAGTTGCCCAGCCAGCTGCGTCGCCTGAACCGTCGACTGATCCATCACCTGGTTCAGCTCGCCGAACGCGCGCTTGAGCTCGACGCGATCGGCGTCATCGACCGCGCACTCGGCTTCGAGCCCTCGCATGCGCACGATCCACGTGTTGCGAAACGTCATCCACCGCTGATCGGCGTCGGCTGCTTTGCCAGTGATGGTGAGCTGCTTGCGCTCGCTCTCGAGCTCGTCGAACAGGGCCGAGAGACCGCGCACGCACGAGCCGACGTTCTGTACCGAGTGCTGCGCTGGCTTCTCGGGCGACATCTCGAACACCGACTTCGTCACGCTGTAGATGACGAGGCACGAGTAGCCGACGGCCACGACGAGGTAGAGGCCCCACGCCGCCCCCCGGAAGGGCCGAAAGCGTGCGGCGTCGCTCGTGGGCGTGTCAGCCATGGGTCGAGTCTTAGCGGGCCTGGCCAGCGTTCGCAGGAGCGGCGGGTGCCGGGGGAGCAGGAGCAGCTGGCTGAGCGGCCGGGGTCGGAGTGCGCTGCAGCCGGTTGAGGAACTGCATGCGGAACTCGCTGGCGGGGTACGTATTCCACCCCTCCTTCGCGTACTCGATCGACTTCTCCTTGTTGCCGAGCATGTCGTGCGACTGCATCAGCATGATGAGGGCGAAGTCGCGGGTGCGGGCCTTCTTGTCGCCTTCGACGAACCGGGTGAGCGGTTTGATCGCGTCTTCGAACTTGCGCGACTGGAACAGCGCGTTGCCGAGAAAGAATGACGCGTCGAGCGCCTCGTCTTCCGCCGGGTTCATCGCGAGGAAGCGGTTGAGCTGCTCGATGGTCTCGGGCCAGTCGCTGCGGCGGAAGGCCGTCTTGCCGCGCTCGAGCACCGACGCGCCGACCTCTTTGCGCAGCAGCGTCGCGCGATCCTGCAGGGCCTGCCGGGTCAGCGGCGAGATCTTCGAGAGGTCGAGCTTCTGCAGCGCCTCGACGCCCTTGAGCCGCTCTTCGCCGGGCAGCGTCGTCATCATCTTGTAGACGTCGGCGGCGCTCTTCTCGGCCTGCGCGACCGCGGCTGCCTCGGTCTTCTGCTTCTCGATCTGCGCGGTGAGCTCGCCCACCTGCTGCTCGAGGCGCTGCTTCTGTTCGGTCGCCGACGCGGCCTTGGCGCCCGAGACCGCGAACGCGCCCGCGACGCACACCCCGAGGAAGCCGAGGTACGCCGCACCAGTCGAGAACCAGGTGCGCTTCTGAAACTCGGCCTGCTGCGCGCTGACGACCTTCAGCTCGGCGTGCAACGACTTGAGCGCGTTGTCCGTCTTGATCGTCATGTTGCGTGCTTCGACGACCTCCCGGCGGATCTCCTCGAGCGGCTTGTTCAGATCGGTTGAGTCAGCGGCCATGGCGGGCGCTCCTGTACCACGAGCGTGTGAAGAGGTGACGAGTCAGAACCGCGTGCCGCCGCCGAAGCCGGGCACGTCGAGGTCGCGCTTGGGCGATGGCGGGAAGAAGAGCGAGACCCCCGCCGAGACGAACACGCCGCCCACGTTACGGCCGGCGACCTCGGCCACGTAGACCCGGCCATAGAGGTAGCGAACGTCGACGAAGACGCCCACCCGCTCGGTGATGCGAAACGTCGCGCCGCCGTTCACCGACCAGCCCTGCAGAATGCGCTCTCCGCCGGGTTCACTCGCAGACGTCACGATGGTGAGCATCGGCCCCGTCTGCACGCCGACGTACGGCACCAGCCCCTGAAATGGGAAGTCGTAGCGGGTCAACCGCAGGCCGATGAGGCCACCGTACGAGACCGAGCTGAAGGGCTCTTCGCCCGACAGCTGAAACGACTCGAACCCGCCGAAGAGATCGATGGCCAACTCGAGCCACTCGAACGCGCCGTAACCGAAGCTCGCCATGCCCCCGAAGCCGAAGGGCGCGGTGCCAGCCTTCTCGATCGGTCTGCCCACTTCGGCAGCGCGGCCGTTGAAGTAGTCGTTCATGGTCCACCGCAGGCCTCCGCCGAGGCTGATGCGGCCGACACCGTCGGTGGAGCTGTCTGCGAACGACGGCGCTGCGAGCAACAACGCGACTGCGAAAGCGAACCTCACCAGACCTTCCACCCCTCTGGCCGTTGGCCGACCCTCGGAGGAACCGGAGGCATCTGGTGGTGCGCCGTCGCGGCCGTGGCGCGGGGCTCGGCGGCACCTCGCGGCTCAGGCGTCGGCTCGGGGGCCCTGGTCGCCAGGCCGGCGCGCTCTTCGAGCAGCTTCACGTACATCTTGAGCTCGGCGATGGCCTGCTCCTTCTCCATCAGGCGGCGGAAGAGCTCGACCCGGCGCTCCTTCTCGTCCATCAGCTCGCCGTGCAGTTGCATCAGCGACGCCATGGCCTTCTCGGCGTACGACGCGGGCACCGGCAGTGACGCGGGAGCTGCGACCATCATCGTGTCTGACAGGTTCATGAGTGACGGGACTCCCAGGCGATCTCGAGGAAGGTGCGGCGCCGTCTCGCCAGGCAGGCGTGCACGCAACGAAGCAGGCACCTGAAGCCGAACTCTCGCCAGATGAGCCGGAAGTGAGACGCCACTTCGCGGCCGGTGATGACACCTTTCATCTGGTCGCTCCCTTCGCGCTACAGGTGTGGAGCGGACGGTAGCAGCGGCGATCGGGGTGGCAATTTTTCGGCGGGACTCAGCCGC
>JAEUJR010001136.1 GCA_016793585.1 Archangium sp. | reverse complement strand
GGACCCAGAGGTTGGCGTTGCGGTCGGCGCTTGCTTTGGCGACCGCGAGGTTCGCTGACCCACCTTGGCCACGACCACGAGGCTTCAGTTTGAGAATTGCAGCAACCGGCACCTCGAATCGTTGACTGTCATCGCCAGCTTCGCCGAGCACCTCAACTCCGACGACTCGGCTGCCCTGTGGTCCCATCGCTCCACGGTCTTCGAGAATGAGCGCCTGAACGACAGCAGCGCCCACTCGCACGTTGATCAGGTCGCCAACTTTCCAGTCACGACGTGGCGAGGTCTCGACCAATAGGAGTTTCCGTGAGTGGCGCTTTGCGCTCTGCATGACCGAAATCTACTACCAGGGAGCGGTGCCAACAAGTTGGCCCAGATAGGCAGCAACTGACTCGGAGAGCTGAGTCGCGAGTTGGTCGACTGCGGCTCTGCACTTCTGTGCTTCAGCAAGTCGCGGTCTGAGCCGACCATCGAGTTCGTTGATTCGACTCCGGTATTGCTCGAAGTTGTTGTGGGCGATGGCGTTGCGCCAAAGGTTCAACTGGTCGAGACGAACCAGACGCGTCTTGGTCCGCTTTGGACCTCCCGTCGCAGCCACGCGATCCCAAAAGTCCGACATTCCGATCCGGCCAAAGTCCTCGGCAATCGTTGCCTTGTTGGCGTTTCCCTGGTCGAGCTTTCTGTTCTTCGTGAGGGTCGCCATCAGAACCACGGACATCTGGGTTGGCATTGTGGCCACCAAGGCACCGACGGCTTCTGAGTGAAGGTCGCGACAGAAACCCTGAAACTGCGCCGCGATCGAGATCAGGTACGCGTAGTTCAGCTGCTGCGTTGCGCGTCGTCGGCCTGGGCCCTTTCCGCCAATGAGAGTGTGTGCATCGAGCAGTTCGTCGAGCTCATCTCGTCGGCTCGTCTTCCACAGCGTCAGAGACCTTGGCCCCATGACCCTCCAATCTATCCCAGTGCCGAAGCAGGTGCGCTCTATGTCATGGTCGCTGTTCGCCCTTACTGATCAGGAGCCCGTTCATGAAAGCCACGACCTCGGAGTTGATTTCCCTCGTCGCAGGGGAGGTCGATGCCCAGACGCTCGCCGCCCGTCACGGCGTGCCCGTCGAGGTCGTCAGCGGCTGGCGCAGCGCCTTTCTCGCGGGGCTGCGTTCGGGCGAAGCCGCGCGCGCACGCCCCCGCTGGAGCCGCCTCTTCCTCGCCGCCGTGCTCGTCGTCGGCACCTTCGCCTTCGCGCAGACGCTGACGCCGATGGTGGCCGACCAGCCCGCGAAGGCCGACGACGTGAACGGTAACTTCACGCTGCTCAAGCAGTGGCTCGAGGCGAAGGTGGGCGCGGTCGGGAGCAACCTCGCCGCCGGCACGGGCAACATCAGCACCAGCGGCTCCATCTCGGGCGGCTCGCTCTCGACGGGTGGCACCCTCAACGCGACCGGCTCCGTCACCGGGGGCACGCTCGTCTCGAACGGTGACGTGCGCATGGGCAGCACCTTTGCGCCGCGCGCCGACGAGAACCTGCGCATCATTCGTGGCACCGTGACGAACACGGGCATCATCGGCAGCGGCTTCACCGCGACGGGCGGCGGCACCTCGACGCAGACCATCACCTTCACGCGGCCCTTCAGCTCGACGCCCACCGTGCTCTGCACCGTCGGCCCGGGAGCGCCCAGCGCCGATGCCTGCAACTTCGTCAGCATCTCGGCCAGCGGCTTCGTCTCGACGACGGGCATTCGCAACGTCGCCTTCGTCGCCTCGAACATCACCTTCATCGCCATCGGCCCCAACTGAGGGGAGCCCGGCTTGCCCCGCAGGGGCCGGCGTGGTGAGAGGCGGGCCGCATGCCGAACCGGAAATACGTCTTCCTCGCCGTGGTGGCCCTCAGCGTCATCGCGCTCGACCAGGTCACGAAGTTCATGACGCTCGACGCGCTGTCGCTCGCCTTCGAAGGCGCTGACAGCAAGGTGGGCGTCTTCTTCGGCAAGGCCCCCGAGCCGGGGTGGGACAGCTACCACTTCCGCCCGAAGGAGGCCGTGACGGTCTCCGACTCGTTCTTCCGCTTCCGCTACGCCGAGAACCCGGGAGCGGCGTTCGGCCTGTTTCGCAACCTGCCCGAGAACCTGCGCGGCCCCCTCTTCCACCTCGTCTCCATCGGCGCGGTGGTGCTCATCGGCTACTACTTCTCGAAGCTGACCGGCGCGAAGGTGGAGCGCTGGGCGAAGTGGGGCCTGCCGCTCGTGCTCGGTGGCGCCATCGGCAACTACATCGACCGCCTCGCGCGCGGCTTCGTCATCGACTTCATCGAAGCGCACTGGTTCGACAAGGCCTACTGGCCCGCCTTCAACATCGCTGACAGCGCCATCGTCATCGGCGTGGGCCTGCTCGTCGTCGACTCCTTCGTTCGTAAAGAGACGAAGGTCGTCACGCCCGCCGCGGCCTGAAAGTCCCCGTTTCAAGATGGCTTTCGAACCGCGCGGCAGGTCGTTACGCGACTTGTCGACGCTGGTGACCCTTCACTACAGCCCGTCGTCCCAAGGAGACCTGGATGTCCCTTCGATTGCTCGTTCGTGTTGCTCCGCTGCTCTCGCTCGCCGCGTGTTCCGCCGCCATGCCTGAACCCATGATGATGGGTGAGGTCGACGCCGGCAGCCCGTACCCCGTGCTGGCCAAAGCCAAAGCGAAGAAGGTGCAGGTTGGTGTTGGCTACGCCTGTGCGCTGACGACGACGGGCACGGTGCGGTGCTGGGGCCAGGCCTCGACGAACACCGCCGGCGGCGACGGCATGGCGTACCACTTCGGCTCTCCCGCCTGGACGAGGGACATTCCCGAGCCGGTCGAGGTCGCCGGCGTCAGCAACGTCACCGACATCTCCATCGAGTACTCGCACGTGTGCGTGCTGACGAGCGCGAAGAAGGTGCTCTGCTGGGGCCGCAACTCCGAGGGGCAGATTGGCAACGGCACGCAAGACAACGTGCTCACGCCGTTCGAGGTGCCGCTGTCGAACGTGAAGAAGGTGCGCGTCGGCACCGACCACACCTGCGCGCTGCTCGAAGACGGCACCGTGCGGTGCTGGGGCAGCAACCTCGACGACCAGCTCGAAGACGCGCCCGTCACCATCAACGCCGACCGCTGGGCGCCGCTGAAGATTCCCTACGTCACCGGCGCGACCGACCTCATGGTGTCGGGCAAGACGAACTGTGTCGTGATGAATGGGCAGGTGCGCTGCTGGGGCGCGCGGTTGCCCACGGCTGGTGGAGCGCTCGACCTGGACCCGGCGCCGCGACTGCTCAACGTGCCCGGCCTCACCGAACTCGTGCGCGCCCGCAGCACGGCCTGCGGCATCGTCGGCGGCGCGGCGAAGTGCTGGGGCGACCCGAGCGGCGGAAACCTGGGCACCGGCGCCGACCTCGGTGACCCGCAGCAGCCCATGCCCGCGAACGTGCGCGGGCTCGACACCGGCGTCACCAGCATGTCGAACGGCTGCGCGACGGCCGGCGGCAAGGTGTGGTGCTGGGGTGACTGGCCGCAGCGCTTCGGAGACGGCACCATGAAGACGCGCTCGTTGCTGCCTGTCGCGGCCACGGGGTTGAGCGACGCGGTGCAGGTCTCCAACGCCTTCGAGACGACGTGCGCCGTCACCAGCAGCGGCGCCGTCTACTGCTGGGGTGACACCCACGCGGGCCAGGCCGGCATCGGCACGCCGTTCGAAGACGTGTCGCTGACGCCGCAGAAGGTGAAGTCGTTCGAGTAACCCTCACTCGGCGCAGAACGTGGTGGGCTCCATCGTCGCCAGGTCCATCAGCGAGAGGTTGGCCGGCTCTCCCGGGTCGACGAAGGAGCCGCCCGTGCGGCGCGCGAGCTCGGAGAGCACGTAGCCACCCACCGCGCGCGAGTCCTGCAGGTTGAGCCCGTTGGTCAACATGCCGTCGCAGAGCGCGCCACACCTCCTGATGTTGCTCTCGCTGAGCAGCAGCCGCGTGTGAATGGAGACGGTGACGCCGTACCAGGCCTTCATGGCGCGCAAGGCGTCTGCGACGTCGAACAGCGCCCCGTTCTGGTTGAGGGAGGTGCCGGGTACGAAGTTGCTGATTCGCTCCGACGGCGGAATCTCGGTGTCGATGAGGTTGCAGTACGCCGTGTCGGTGTCGGCCCAGACCAGCTCGGGGTGCGCCGCCGACGCGAAGGGTGTCAGCAGGTCGTTGCGAGTGCAGCGAGGAGAAGGCACTCCCGTCGAGAGCACCACCACGGCGTAGTGGGTGCGCGTGCGCTCGGCGTCGGGGAGCCCCTGCGCGTCGCGCTCGATTCGGCCGCGCACGTGCTCGAGCGCCTGCTGCAGGTTGGCGTGTTTGCCGAGCTCGGCCTGGAGCGACCAGACCCGCGTCTGGAGCTGCCCATCGTCTGGCCGGGTGAAGGCGGTGACGGGCCAGAACCCCTTGAGGTTCGTCTCGAAGGGCACCACGGCGACCGACGCCGCGGGTCTGCTCCGCAGCGCCATCAGGAACGCATTCATGGCGCGAACACGAGCAGGCACGGTGACGCCCGAGCCGCTGATGGCCGCGGCCTGCTCACAGAACCCGTTGCTCTCCTGCGAGCCCGGAGGGTCGGCGATGCACATGGTGCCGCTCTGTTCGACGACGAGCACGAACTTGAGCTTCCACTCGGCGCGCTCGCTCGCTGGCGTACAGCCCGGGCCGGCGTCGACGCCCGCATCAGCGTTGGGCGCGCCGCCATCGTCGGCTCCACCCACCGCCCCCGCATCATGGCCCTCGCCGCCTTGACCGCACGCTGCCAGCACCACCAGCGACCCGAGAATCAGACGACGCATCGTGCACCTCATGGAGAACCAGCTGATGGGTTGAACAGCGGCAAGTCGAAGAGCGTGGTGAGCACCGCCCACGCTGCGGCCGAGAGCCCTGCGACGACGAGCCCGCCGATGCCGGCACCGTTGCCCACCGAGACGAGGGTGTTGCGCATGGCGCGCATCTGCTGGTCGAGCGAGACCGACTCCCGCTGTTGCTGCCAGGCGAAGACGAAGCCACCCACCGCGAGCGCAAGGCCACCCGCGCTGCTCCACGCGGCGACGCTGCGGCTGGTGAGCACCGCCCTCGGAGCCCCCGGCACCTCGAAGGCCTTCAGCTCGGGCGGCTGCCACGCGCCCTGGTAGCGCTCGACGACGGCGGCATCGAAGGGCACCGAGAAGAGCCGCTCCAGCGCGCGGTCGACGGCGCCCTTCTGCCTCGGGCCGCGCGTCATCACCTCGAGCGAGGCCACCTGTGTCGTCTCGGCCGTCAGCTCGAACTCCCGCTGCTCATCGGCCGAGCGGAAGAAGAGCGGCCGCTCCACGGGAAGATGGAGCTGCGCCTTGAGCCCCGCGCCCGAGTGCACGTCGAGCAACCGCTCGCCGTTGACGCGCTCAAGGTACGCGTGCTCGTTCACCGACGTCTCGACGCCGCGCGTGGGCCACGAGAGCACCGAGATGGGCAGGCCCGGCTTGCCGCGCGGGGGAATGGTGAGGAACTCGGGCCGCAGCCGCGGGTTCTCGATGGCGCCGTTGGCCGTCTCGAGGAACGCGCCCAATTCGGCGTATGAGACCGCGCCGTCACCATCGGCGTCGCCGGCCCCACGCAACGCCGAGCGCACCTCGTAGCTGAAGACGCCCGCGCCCAGCCGCTCCCACTCGTGGCTGTCCTTCGCGGCCGAGGAGGAGAGGACGAAGCCCGTGTTCGCCGGCCACGCCGGGTCCATCGCGAAGGCGGCCGGCATCGGCAGCCGCAACCCGCCCGGGCCCTTGCTGCCCACCAGCGCACCCGAGCGGCACGCGTCGAGAATGACGTGGCTGTACACGGCCGGCACCCGCGCGAGCAGGTCGTCATGCAGCACCGCGCGCGTCAGCTTGCCCGCCTCGAGCCCGAGAAAGCCCAGGCCGCTCTCGACGTCGCCATGGCCGCTGAAGAAGAAGAGCCACTCGACGGTCTCTCCCGCCTCTTGCGCGCGCACCATCGAGGCCCGCTGCGCCGCGAAAGCACCTCGGAGCGCGTCGAGCGTCGCCGGCGCGAGCGGCCTGGTGTCTTTGTGCAGCCGCGCCGTGTCGGCGTCGGGCGTGGTGAGCAGCACCGACTCGACGCCCGCCTCGAGGAGCAGCTCGTGAATCGCGATGGCGTCGTCATCGGCGAAGCGCAGGGGCGCGGCGCGCACGCCTTCGCCGGTGTTGCTGCCGACGACGAGCGCGTAGCGATGCACCGGCAACGCGGCCATCACGAGGAGCACCGGCAGCATCACGGCAGCACCTCGACCGTCAGCGTCGACGCTTCATGCGCGGGCAGCCGGCCCGCTTCGGCGTCGGCCACCGACACGGGCGACTCCAGGAACACGGCGTGCAACTCGAAGCGGCCTGGCACCAGCGCGTGCCGAACGGCCTCCATCAACCGCACCGGCTCGTTCGAGGTGCCGATGTGCAGCGAGTCTGGTGGGCGCGAGGCGTCGGTCCACGCGGGGTAGAACCA
>JAEUJR010001008.1 GCA_016793585.1 Archangium sp. | reverse complement strand
GCTCGTCGACACGCCCGAGTCGACCAATGGAAAGACCGACTGCTACGGCCACGAAGCGGCGCAGTTCACCTCGGACAAGGTGTTGGGCAAGACCGTGCAGCTCACCTACGACGACGCCTCGTGCACCGACCGCTACGGCCGCCTGCTCGCGTACGTGAAGGTCGACGGCGTCGAGATGAACCGCCTGCTCGCCGAGCAGGGCTACGCCTGCATTCTGTACATCTCGCCCGCGGGCACGAGCCGGCGCGACGAGTTCGAGACCTACGAGTCGCAGGCGAAGACGGCGCGCCTGGGCATGTGGGGCAAGTGCTCGGTCGTCACCTGCGAGTGAAGAGATGACGTCGGTCGGCATCAGCCGTCTGGCGGCACAACACGTCGGTTCGGCGCGCGTTCGCACGGTGCACGAGCTGGTGAAGTGGCTGCTCGCGGTGCAAGCGCAGGATCCCCTGGCGGCGCGGTGGGCCGTCGGCGCCAGAGTGCCGGGCACGACCGAGCGTGACGTCATCACGGCGCTCGACGAGGGCCGCATCGTGCGAACCCACGTGCTGCGCGGCACCTGGCAGTACGTGGTGCCTGAAGACCTGCGCTGGCTGCTCTCGCTCGTCGGCCCGAAGGTGCGCGCGGCGGCGGCGAGGCGACACGAGCAGCTGGGCCTCGACGCGAAGACGCTGTCGCGCAGCGAAGCGCTGCTGGAGAAGGCGTTGACGAAGGGTGGCGCGCTCACCCGCGAAGCAGCGCGTGACGTGCTCGAGGCAGGTGGCATCTCGACGAAGGAGCAGCGCCTCTCACACCTGCTCATCGACGCCGAGCTCTCGGGGTTGCTCTGCAGCGGCCCGCACGAAGCCGGCAAGGCGACCTGGGCGCTCGTCGAGCAGCGCGTGGGCCCCGAGAAGCGTCTCCCGCCCAGAGACGAGCTGCTCGCGCGCCTTGCGACGCGCTTCTTCGAGAGCCGTGGGCCCGCGACGGTCGACGACCTGCGCTGGTGGAGCGGGCTGACCGCGGGCGACGCGAAGGCGGGCCTCGAGTCGGCGAAGGCGACGCTTCAATCGAAGCGCTCCGACGAGCGCACGCTGTGGTGGCGCGACGCGCACGAGCCGGTGGTGACGCACGCGTTGCTGCCGGCGTTCGACGAGTTCCTCATCGGGTATCAACGCCGCGACGACGTGCTCGCGCCAGCGCACGTCAAACGCATCAACGCTGGCGGGGGCCTGCTCGCGCCAGTGCTCGTGCTCGAAGGAAGGGTCGTCGGCATCTGGCGACGCACGCTCGCGGCGAAGCGTGTGACGGTCGAGCTCGAGTGGTTCACGAAGCCGACGACGCCGCAGCAGCGCGCGATGCAGCGCGAAGCCGAGCGCTACGCGACGTTCCTCGGGCTCGAGCTTCAAGGGCACTGACTTCGACGAGAGGCGGCGCAACCTGCGTTCGCCGCCTCCCGAGCACGGTTACTTGCCAGTCGCGCGAGAGATGGCGTCTCCCTCGACGCCCTCGGCAGGTGGGTGCAGCAGGTGCTCTGCGGCGGCAGCGCCACTGATGAAGGCGATGTCGACCCCGACGTGCTCCACGGTGTGCGAGAGCGCCTCGAAGTGCGGCAGCAGAGCCCCCGATTTTCCCGCGAAGGCCGCCGAGACGAGCCCCTCAGCAGTGACGATCTGCGCCTCCCGCGTCGCTGCCTTCACTGCGCTGAGGTCGGCGGTCCCGGCAGACACTCCGGCCCTGGAGCGACCGACCTCTGCCCACTTCGCGTTGGCGTCGAGGGCGTGAAACCCGAGCACGGGCAGGGCTCCGGCCCCGCTTGCCGCGAGAGCCAGCGAGCTGATGGCCTTCGACCAGGATCGCGCGTCTTTGTTGACGCCGGCCTCTCCCCTGACGAGGTCAGGCCCGGCGGCGGCCCAGCTCCCGCGCTCGACGCCGTTACGCTCGAGCACCTCGCCAGCCACTGCCGAGTGGAGCTTCAGGCTGTCAGGGAGCGTTCCTACGCCGCCGCTGCCCACCTTCTCGGCCTCCGTCTTCATGAGGCCCGCGCGGGCGAGCAGCGCGTCTCGAAGCGCGTGTGGTGACACCGGGCCCTCGCTCTCGAGGCCGAGGCCTTCACGCAGCGAGACCGCTCTGCTGCGCGCCGCTTCGGACTGAGGTGGCGTTTCCAGCGTCTTCAGAGCCGTCATGATCGCGTCGAGCGCCTTCGGGTCAGCCGCGGACTTCTCGAACTTCGCTGCGGCCGCCGAGAGCTGCTCTGCAACGGCCTTCTTCAACGTCTGCGCTGTCTGGACCTTCACGTCGTCGGAGACGAGCTTCGTCAGGGCCTTCGTGAGGTCGGCTCTGGTCTGCGGGCTCGCGTTGGGCGTGCGCTGCTCGATGAGGTTCTCGAGCGCGAGTTCGACCTGTTCGCGCGGCACCTTCTTGAGCATCTCCTGGAACTTCGGACTGCTGGCGAGACGGTTGGCGAGCGCGAGCCGATTCTCACGAGACGGTTCGTCGATCATCGAGCCGAGCGCGTCTTTCACCGACGCGAAGCCACCTCGAAGCGCAGCGCCCTTCGCCTTCTCGTCGGCCGCCAGACGCTGGAACTCGGCGGGAGTCAGCGTGGGCGCAGACGTCGGAGCGCACTCAGCCCCCATCGACGACAGCCACGGGCGCGGCTGGTAGCTCGCAACCGAGCTCGTCTGGGTGTCGGGCGCGGGGTGGCAGACGAGGGGCTGCGGCTCGGGCGCTTCAGCCGTGCACTGCGACAGCGTTTGAGCAACTCCGAACTCCAGCTTCTTCACCATGGGGGACTCCTTGAAAGAGGAGCCCGACCACGAAGCAACATGGAGACCAGCTGCAGATCACGACAATCACACGTGACCCGGTGTTGATGTCCCGCCGAAGACCAGTCTGGGTCCGCTCAGCCGACCGGGTAATACGGCCGCAGCATCAGGAAGACGACCACGCCCGTCACCGAGACGTAGAGCCAGATGGGGTGGAGCACGCGCGTCACCTTCGTGTGCTTCGCGAAGTCCTTCTTCCAGGCGAAGTAGAACGCGGCGAGCGCCATCGGCACGATGCCCATCGACAACAGCACGTGGCTCGCCAGCACCACGAGATAGACGACCTTCAGCGCGCCTTCGCCGCCGAACTTCGTGTCGCCATGCACGGTGTGGTACGCGAGATAGCCCACGAGGAAGAGCGCCGACGCCGCGAACGCAGCGACCATCGTGAACCGATGCAGGTCGACCCGCTTCTTCGCGATGGCGACCCGCCCTGCCACCAGCAACAGCGCCGCCGTCGCGTTGAAGACCGCGTTCACCGCCGGCATGAAGCGCAGGTTCACGCTCGGCGTCTGCATGCCGCCGTGAATCAACAGCAGCCACCCGAGCAGCGACAACGCAGCGACCGAGACCACCGCGTTGAAGATGAAGAAGGGCTTGTCGTTGCGGGGCTGAAGTTCGGCAGTCTGCATGGCGCCGCTCTCTGCCCGAGCGCAGAGCGTCGCGCCAGTGCACCCATCGCTCCTGACTTCACGCTGCGATGATCCACCCTTTGCCAACGACTGTTTCGCGGCGCCTACATCAGGCCCTCACTCGCACATTGCCCATTGATAGTGATCAACGCACAATCACGACCTTCCCGCATTGCAGTGCCAGCGCATCGAGAGGTGACCCATGCGTCTTCTGACCCGACTCGCGAGCTGCTGTCTGGCTGTGCTCGCTCTGCCAGCCCTCGCGCAACCGTCCCAGGCGGCGTGCGAGACGTCTCCGTCGAACGTGCCGCTCGAGCGTCACGTGCGGCAGGTGTACCTCGACATGGTGGGCCGGCCGCCGACGATGGCCGAGTACCGCTTCTACAAAGCGAAGGGCGCCATTCTTCCCGAAGACCTCCAGGGCCTGATGGAGAAGGAAGAGTTCTACGGCCGCCTGCGCACGTACCACCGCGCGCTGCTGCGCTCGAACATCAGCAACTCCATCTTCGTGAACGGCGACATGCGGCTGGGCGACGTGCCGGTCGGCTTCAGGCCGCTCGGCATTCGCGGAAACCCGTCGACGCCGCTGCGTGGGCAGAACGGCGCGGGCTGCGACGCGTTCATCATGCAGGACGACTGCAACGCCTCCCGCCAGGACCCGCACCTCGAGCCTGCGACGAAGCGCTGCCGTGACTCGTACAACGTGCCGCTCCCCGTCAGCGTCGACTACAGCCCCGACCAGTACCGCTGCGAGCCCTTCACCGGCATCGCCGACTGCACCGCTGCCATCGGCCAGACCGACGCCGCCGGCCGCGTGATGCCCGAGAAGCACCTGCTCTTCTGTGACATGCGCCGCGTCGGCACCGCGCTGCAGCCGCACTACTGCCTGCCGAACGCCGGGGCGCCGCAGACCGCGGGCCTCACCACCGAGGTGATGGACGTCGACAACCGCTACGTCGTGGCGTTCACGAACCCGGCGGCGGTGAACGGTCAGCTCACGCGCCTCAACCGCTGCACCCTCGACTTGAACCTCACGGGCGGCATTCGTGGCCGCTACGCGGTGCCCCAGGGCTGCGTGCAGCGCGAAGGCGTCGTGATGACCGACGCTCCGTACTGGGACGTGACGACGCAGGGCCAGGTGCCCATGTGCGCCATCGAGGCGCAGGCCCGCGACACCAACCCGTGGACGATGGAGTCGTGCACCACGGGCCGGTTCACCGGAGACCGCTCGTGCGGCTGCGGCGTGAAGTCGAACCGCTGCGAGTCAGCCAACTCGAACCTGCACAACGCGCGCATCAGCGCGTTCAACGACGAGCCGGTGATGATCGCCGACTCGGTGGTGCGCCGCGACGAGGACTACTTCAACATTCTCACCACGCGCCGCAGCTTCGTGAACGGCACGTTGTCGCAGATGTATCGCCAGAACCAGTCGCCGCAGACGTGGCTGGTGACGCCGCCCACCTCGCCCGACGCGATTCCCGACGTGCCGCTCAACGACGTCACCACCTGGGCCGAGTACACGCGCGACATGAACGCGTCGGGCGTGCTCACCACTCCGTCGTGGCTCTACCGCTTCCCCACCCAGCGCTCGCGCGTGAACCAGTTCTACGAGGCCTTCCTCTGCAAGCACTTCTCACCCGAGGCCGGCGCCGCCGCGCCCTCGCCCGAGGACAGCTGCAACCGCGAGAACAACCTGGCCAAGCGCTGCGGCTGCTCGTACTGCCACGCCACCATCGAGCCCATGGGCGCGCACTGGGGCCGCTTCGGTGAGCGCAACGCGCAGTACCTCAACCCCGAGACCTTCCCCCGCCTCGACGCCCGCTGCCGCGATTGCGCGCTCTCGGGCGACACCACGTGCAACAACGAGTGCGGCAACTACGTGATGCAGGCCTTCGATGGCGACGGCGCCAACTCGTTGGGCCTGCTCCGCACCTACCTGTACCGCACCCCCGAAGAGGAGCCGAACATCGTCGGCGGGCCGCGCCTCATGGTGCAGCGCTTCATGCAGACCGGCGAGCTCGAGAAGTGCGCCGTGCGCAACATGTGGAACCACCTGCTCGGCCGTTCGATGTCGAGCCAGGAGGAGTCGCTCTATCTCACGCAGCTCGCGCAGGGCTTCGCGAACGACGGCCACAACCTCAAGGCGCTCATGCAGCGCATCGTGGCCACCGACGCGTACCGGAGGATCGACTGATGAAGACCTCCACCACGACGCTCGTGTTGTTCGCGGCCGTCTTCGCGCTGGTCTCGTGTTCGTCGAAGACCGTCGAGAAGCCGGCCATGGAAGGCACGCTCGAGACCGTCGACATGGGCCACCACCCACCCACGGTGAAGCTCGCCGACCCCGAACAGAACGCCGGTCACATCGGCCGCAAACCGCGCCGCATCAGCGTCGCCCAGCTGCGTGAGTCGATTCTCACGACGACGGGTCGGCAGTGGTCGCAGATCAACAACCTCGCCGCCACCCTGGGCCAGGCCGACTACGCGTTGACGGTGAGCGAGTCGACCGAGGTGAACCTGGTGTTCGCCAAGTTCCTCGAAGACGGTGCGCGCGAGGTCTGCCTCGCGACGGCGAGCGCCGACCTGAACAAGGCGGCGCCCGACCGCGTGCTCTTCCCCGACGTCACGGTGACGAACCGGGACTTCACGACGATGAGCGACGACGCCATCAAGGCGAACCTCTCGTACCTGGCGGTTCGGTTCTGGGGCCAGCCGTTCTCAGACGCCGAGCGCGACTCGTGGGCGAGCACCTTCAAGACGGTCGCTGCGCGCGCGAAGACCATCAACCGACCCGAGCAGGCGTGGGGCGCGATGTGCATCGCCTTCATGACCGACCCGCGGTTCGCCACCTACTGAACGGAGCCACCCACCATGTCCAACCCCTCCGGGAAGTCCTCGCTCCAGCGCCGCACGTTCCTCAAGGCTGCTTCGGCCTTCGCGGGCACCAGCGTGTTCGGCGGCATCTCGTTCAAGGCGTTCGCGCAGCAGGCGCAGGCGCTCGCGCCGGCAGATCACTGCTTCGTGTTCGCCTACTTCAGCGGCGGCTGGGATCAGCTGCTCAACCTCGACCCGCGCGACCCGACCGAGTTCACCCCCGAGCGCATCAGCGAGACGCGCATTCTGCCGGGCTACTCGTTGCTCTCGCAGGACCCGACGTACCCGACGATGCCGATTCGGCCGCAGGGCTCGAACATCGCCTTCGGCCCCGCCGTCGGCCGCTTCGCGAACCACTTCGACGTGATGTCGGTGGTGCGCGGCATCAACATGAACACGGTCGCGCACGAGGTGGGCTTCCGCTACTTCCTCACGGGCAAGGAGCCCAACGGCTCGGCGGCGCGCGCGTCGTCGACCGCGACCGAGGTGGTGGGCCAGCTCTACCCGCGCATGGCCAACAAGCCGCCAGTGCCGAACCTCGCGTTCAACATCGAGTCGTACAACGACCGTTATGGCGGCTACGCGAACGCGCTGCGCGTCTCGTCGGCGAACGACCTGCTGCTGACGCTGGCTCCGGGCCCGACGGCGCTCGACAGTGAGATCGAGAAGCAGCTGGTCGACATGCGCGGCCAGCCGGTGTCGTGCGAAGCGCAGCTGTACGACTCACGCGGCCTCGTCACCCAGTACCAGGACGCGCGCAAGCAGGTGCGCACGGTGCTCGACGCGACGCTCGACCGCTATTTCCGCTTCGACTCGACCACCGGCGACCCGATGGCGGTCGCGATGGAGAAGTCGGCCACCGTCGCGCGCTACGGCCTGCGCGTCGGCAACAACGGCCTGCCCAACGACCCACGCAACTCGTCGGCGGCCCGCGCGGCGCTGGTGGCCACGGCGCTCAAGAAGGGCGTCAGCCAGTGCGTCAGCATCAACATGGCGGGCGGGCTCGACACGCACTTCGGCACGCAGCTGACGCAGGCGAACAACCAGCGGCAGGGCTGGAACGCGCTCGGCGACCTCATCAGCGACTTCAAGGAGTCGGATCACCCGTCAGGCGGCAAGTGGATCGACCACGTGACGATTCTGGTGTTCTCGGAGTTCAGCCGCACCCCGCTCATCAACGCTGCGGGCGGGCGCGACCACCACATCACCAACTCCTGCGCCATCGTCGGCAAGGGCGTGAAGCACAACCACGTGTTCGGCGCCTCGGGCAACGTGGGCATGTCGGCGGGCGTCGTGAACTACGACTCGGGCCTGCCAGACCCGAAGGGCTTCACGTACCTGCCCGACCACGTGGTGGCGACCATCATGGCGTCGGCCGGCCTCGACTACAGCATCATGCGCGTCGAGCCGCTGAAGGGGCTGCAGGGCTGAAGCCCGCGGCGCAGTCGACCTGAAGACACCAGGGCATCGGAGACACTCCGATGCCCTGTTTGTTTTGGGCTACGCTTCGTCACGTTCCGACTGGGCGCCACCACGAGCCGACGGCGCAGCGAACATGCACGGCAGCGAAAGGAAGACGACGTGATGCAGGGTCGCCTGTGGACGACGGCAGCAGTGATGTGGAGTCTGGGGTGCGGCGGCACCATCACCGAGGCGCTCACGGCAGGGCCCATCGACGTCACCTCGGTCACCTCGATGGTCGACGTCGCCGCGACGCCGGCCTTCGCCGATGAACGAGGCGGCGGCCTGTTCATCGACCTCGCAGGCCGCGTGGTGCGATTGCGCTCCGATGGCACGCGCGCTGCGCTCGAGTCGCACCCGCAGAACCCCACACCGCCCGGCGCCGCGACCAGCATCTGGCCGCTGGGGCCCTTCACGGCGCTGGTGGTGACCGAGCGGGGGCTCTTCGTCGCCGACTCGGGCTGGCTCATCGCGCCGCCCTGGCAGACGCGGCTGTCGGCCGAGGGCTTTCTCTCGAGCGCGACCGGCCTCGACGGCGTCGCGTGGATCGCGCACCGCGACGGCCTCTTTCGCGTCGAAGGCGGCGACCTGAAGGAGCTCAAGGCGAACGGGCAGCCCATCACCGGCATCACCGCGCTCGCCATCGCGCCCGCCACCGACCTGCGGCCCGGCGTGTGGTTCGCGCAGGGCGACACGGTGTCGGTCGCTGCGCAGACGAGCACCAGCACCTTCAGCATTCGCGACAGCGGCCTCACCGCCGACGACCTCGCGGGCGGCGTGCGTGGCATCGCGGGCATCACCGCCTCTCGCACCTCCCAGGGCGAGGTCTGGGTCATCACACCGAAGCTGCTGTTGCAGCGCACGCTCACGAGCTGGCGACGGTACGAGCTCGGCCGCACGCCCAAGCAGGTGATGTCGGCGGGCCGCTTTCTCTGGTTGCAGTCGGGCGACGGGCTGTACCGCTACGACGCCGACGCGAAGGCGTGGGGCAACGCGCGCGGGCTCGAGGCGGTGCCGCGGTTGCTTGCCGTCGACGCCGCGGGCAGCGCGTGGGTGCGGGTGCTCGACAAGACGCTCTCGATCTCGCCCTCGCCAGCGCTGCGCCTCTCGGGCCTGTTCCAGAGTCAGGTCGTCTACGAGCCCGAGACGACGTTGCAGCTCATCACCCCGGTCGACACACCGCTCGAGTCGCTCACCTGGCGCTTCGACGACAACCAGGCGAAGACGGTCGACGTCGGCAAGGGTCAGGTCGGCGCGCCTCCGCAGCAGCGGCTCGTCTTCCACTCGCTCGGGGGCGTCGAGCCCTCTGGCCACTTGAAGCTCGTCTCGTTCGCCGCGCTGACCGATGGCCCGCACACGCTCGAGGTGACCGCGACCACCGTCGACGGCGTGGAGTCGAAGCGGCTCGTGCACTTCGACCTCGAGGCCTCGGCCAGCGTGCAGATCTCATGGCAGAAGGACATTCGCCCCCTCGCCGAGGCGCGGTGCAACCAATGCCACACCACCGGCACCAAGCCCGACCTCGCGACCTTCGAGCAGTGGAAGGCAAACGCCACCGCCGCCGCGACCGCCGTGAGAGATCGCCGCATGCCCGCCGACGGGCCGCTCGACGCCGCCGGCATTCAGCTCGTGCAGCGCTGGGTCTCGGGAGGAACGCTTCCATGAAGCTGCGCGCACTCGTCGTCCTCGGGCTGGTGTGCACCGCGTGCGAGCCTCCGACGCCACGGCCACCCGACCCGCCGCCGCCCATCGACCGCTGTGAGAACCTGCCCGCCATCGTCGTCACGGCGGCGCCCGCGAGCGTGCGAACGAACGGCGCGTCGGCCATCACCGCGACGGGCGGCTCGGGCCGCTACACCTTCACCATCGCCGACAACGTCTCGGGCGGAACGCTCAGCGGAGACCGTTACGTCGCGGGCACGACGCCGGGCATGGACCTGATTCGCGCGACCGACGACTGCGAGCAGACCGGCGAGCTGTCGGTCGAAGTGAAGCCCTCGTTCGACGTGCAGCCCATTCGCGCGACGGTTCGTTACGGCACGCGCTTCACGATTCGCGTCGTCGGCGCGACGGGCGCCATCACCTACGCGCCAGCCCAGGCCGCGCTCGCCTCGGGCGGCAGCATCTCGGCGGCGGGCGAGTACACGGCTGGCACGCGCGAAGGGCTCGACCTCATCGTGGCCAGAGACCCGGTCTCGGGCGACCAGGCGCTGCTGCAGTACCGCGTCACCATGGCCGCGAGGTTCCGCGCGCGGCCGGGGAAGATCGCCGTGCCCACGTCAGGCATCGTGCCGCTCGAGACAGCCGAGGGCTCGGGCGTCGTCACCTGGAGAATGACCTCGAACGGGCCGGGCACGCTCGTCGGCGCGACGTACACGGCTCCGGCGACGGGCTCGGGCACGGCCACGCTCGAGGCGCGTGACGCCTTCACGCAAGAGACCGCCACCGCGTCGATTCGAATTCTCACCGAGCTCACCAGGCCCAACCGCGCGCAGGGCCGCCGCAGCGACGTCGGCACGATGGTGGTGGGCGACTTCGACGGCGACGGCCTCACGGACGTGGCGCTCGGTGTTCCCGAGAGCGACCTGGCCAAACCGCAGGGTGGCGCCGTGTTCATCTTCAAGGGCTCGGCCACCGGCCTGCCCTCGAGCCCGACGTGGAGAATCCTCGGAGACTCCGACACGGCGCAGCTCGGCGCAGTCATGGCGGTCGGAGACCTCGACGGCGATGGCAAAGACGACCTGGCGATCTCCGAGCCTGGCGCTGACGTGACGGTGGCCGACTCGGGCGCCGTGTTGCTCTATCGCATCGGCGACAACGGCCCCGAGCGCCTGCGGCCTCCGCTCACGGGCCTTGGACGCGGCAACTTCGGCGCGGCGCTCGACATCGCCGACGTCGATGGCGACGGCGATCAAGACCTCATCGTCGGCTCGCCCGGCGCGGACCTCGCGGCGACCGGCGCCATCAACTCGCGCGGCGTCGTCGACATCTTCCTGCTGACGAAGGGCCAGCCGGTGCCCGACCTCGGCTCGATTCGCATCGGAGGGCAGGACCTCGCAGCCGATGGAACGCTGCGGCCCTTCACGCAGCTGCGCGCGGGCCGGGCGGTGGTGGCGCGCGACCTCAACGGCGATGGCCGGGTCGACCTCGCGATTCTCACCCTGGTGAACAACTCGCTGCTCGGTGGCACCGCGCTCGCCCGCAACCAGACCGCGATTCAGGTGCACCTCGGGCGCGAGCAGACGACGCGCTTCGACGCCAAGCCCGACGCCTACGTGCTGCCCATCAACCCGATGGACTCGGGCGAAGGCACCTGGCGGCTCGGCTTCGTGCCGGCCTCTGGTGGCGTCGGCCCGTTCCTCATCGCGGCGGCCGACCAGACCGACTCGCCGAACCTGATGGCGATGGGCGGAAACCCCGCGGGCACGAACGCAGGTGGCGCGCTGCTCTTCGACTTGAAGAACCTGATGGTGACGGGCGCTACGGGCGACAAGCCCACGCAGCTGGGCCGCAGCGACGCCTTCGCGCAGCTCTTCGGCGACCAGGCGAACATTCAGGCGGCGCGCAGCTTCGGGGTGGGCGACCTCGACGGCGACCAGAAGCCCGAGCTCATTCTCGGCGCGCCCTATGCGACGGCGACGGCGATGGTGAACGGCATGATGGTGTCGACGCCGAACGCCGGGCGCCTGCTCGTCTACCCACTCGGTGGCCTCTCGCGCGGGGCCCAGCTGAACAAGGCCGTCATGGTGCGAAACGGCACCTACCGAACCGACACGCTGGGCATCGCGGTCGGCGCGTGGGCGGTGGCTGGCCAGACGCAGCTGCTCGGCTACTCGGGCCGCGCGACCACGACCGAGGGCGACTTCGCCGGGCGCCTCGACGCCTTCGGCGGCTCGGGCATGGACCTCTCGACGTGGACGATGACGTCGGTCGCGATGCCGAACCTGCCGGCGAGCCAGGGCTTCGGGCTCGCGGTCGACGTGGCGCCAGGGCTCGGCGGGCTTCGCGCCATCGTCGGCGTGCCCAACATCTCTGGCGCCAGCGCGGACGTCTCGGGCAACGAGCTCGGCGCGGGCCAGGCCCACCTCTTCTCGAGCGCCGCGACCGGCGCGCCGCGAATTCTGCAGGAGGGCGCGAACACCCGCTACGTGACGGACGCCGGTGTGAATGCGTTCGGCGGCCGCCTCATCGGCACCGACGTCGCGTTCACCGACTTCGACGGAGATGGCAGGCCCGACGTCGTCTATGCGGCGCCCCAGCTCTCGGTGCCCGCGCGCCTCGCCGACGGTGGCGTGCCCACGACGGAGTACGCAGGAAACCGGCCGCAGTGTTTCCCCACGGCGGCGCAGACGCCGGGCGGCGCGTTCGTGCACCTGCAGAAGGCCGATGGCACGTTCGCCGAGGGCTTCAGGGTGTGGGCGCCAGTGGCCATCGCGGGCTGCACGGTTCCCGACGGTGGTGCAGCGGCGGTGTGTCAGCGCTCGGCCATGGCGAGAAACGGCGTGGTGGGCGGCTTCGACTTCAACGGTGACGGCACGCAAGACCTCGCGCTCTCGCGCACGAACGGGCTTGAGGTGGTGTTCGGCCGCGCGCCCGACGACGCCTCGCTCGCGAAGCCCTCCATCGCCTGCGACATGGGCTACTCGTTGCCGAACGTTCCGCAGGGCACGACGTTGCTCGCGGGGCTGGGCGACTTGAACGCCGACGGCTGCCACGAGCTGGGCCTGCGCTACGGAGATCGGCTCGGCGTCATCGTGCTGTACGGCTTCGACCCGACGGGCGCGCGCTGTGGTGGCCGCACCGAAGGTTCGTGGGTGCGCATCTCGGGCGACGTCGAGACGGGGCTGCCGACGATTCGCCTCGGCGTGGCGATGGCGCGCGCGGGCAAGCTGCTCGCGGGCGACGATCGCGACTTCGTCGCGGTGACGGCCGACCTCTACTCCTTCGAGGGCGTCTCTCAGCCGACGGTGCTGCTCTTCGACGCGGCGCAGGTGAACGCGAAGCGGCCGACGTCGGGTGGCGCGCTCGTCGGTGCGCTCGGAGACGGTCTCGACCCCGTGCCGCTGGTGTACCTCGAGCGCGCGCCTGGCTTCGGGCGGCAGCTCTGGGGTGGCGTGAACGTCGTCGGAGACCCCAAACCGGACCTCATCGTGAGCGCACCGACCGCCTCGGCGAACGGCGACGGCACGGGGGCGGTGTTCGTCTTCGCCGCGAGCGCGGTGACGCGTGGGCGCAACGAGTCGTCGCTCACCATCTTCCCCGACCAGCGTGAGCGCGCATCGTTCGGCCAGGACCTCGGCGCGACGGCGAGCTCGGGCATGTTCACCACTCCCGCCGCCATCATCGTCGGAGCTCCGCTCAGCTACCGCTCGGGCACCGCGAACGGCACCGCGTTCCTGCTCCCCGTCGACTACTGACTCGCGAGCCGTCGGCACGTTCGAGATCTCTCACGCGGGTTGCCGCCAAAGTCGGGTGCTGTCGCACGGGTCGGGCTCCGGTCGCGCGGAGCGTGGACTTCGTGCCCGAAATCTGAACAGTGTTCAGTTTTCCAACCATGACGACACTGACCAACGCCACGTGGATCAACCCCGAGCGGTACCCGTTTCAGACGAAGGCGCATCGGGCTGCCGCGGGCACCATGCGCTACGTCGACGAGGGCTCGGGGTCGCCTCTCGTGATGGTGCACGGCAACCCGGCGTGGTCGTACGTGTACCGAAAGCTCATTCTCGCGTTGCGTTCGGAGTTTCGCTGCATCGCGCCCGACCACCTCGGCTTCGGCCAGTCGGAGCACCCCGACGGTTTCAGCTACCTGCCGAAGGACCACGCCGAGAACCTCGCGGGGCTGCTCGACACGCTCGCCCTCGACGACATCACGCTCGTGGTGAACGACTGGGGCGGGCCGACCGGGCTCTCGTACGCGCTCACGCGGCCCGAGAAGGTGAAGCGGCTGGTCATTCTCAACACCTGGCTGTGGCCGGTGAACGACGACTGGTACTACCAGGGCTTCAGCGGCTTCATGGGCGGCTTCATCGGGCGGTGGCTGTGCCGTGAGCACAATGGCTTCGTGAACCTGGTGATGCCGAAGGCGTACGGGCGACGCGAGCTGCTCACCGACGAAGACCTGCGCCACTACCGTGACGCGTTGCCGACGCCAGAGAGCCGCAAGGGCACGTGGGTGTTCCCGAAGCAGATCATCGAGTCGACGCCGTGGCTCTCGTCGTTGTGGGAGCGGCGCGCGCTGCTCGCCGGGAAGCCGGCGCTGCTCGCGTGGGGCATGAAAGACATCGCCTTTCGCGAGAAGGAGCTGAAGCGCTGGCAGGAGGCGCTGCCCCACGCCGAGGTGCTGCGCTTCGAGAACGCCG
>JAEUJR010001120.1 GCA_016793585.1 Archangium sp. | reverse complement strand
AGCGGGCATTCCATCTTCGGCCGCGCTCACGAGCAGCCCTGCGTAGAACGTCTCGTGCGCTTCGTCGTCTTCGTCGGCTTCGGACGGGCCGGGGTTCACCACGACGAGTGGGAGGCCCGTCTTCTTCCGCCACTCGGCGGCCGTGGCCTGCGCAGCACGAATCTCTCCGAACGTCTTCGACTGACCGAACCGGCGCCCGACAACGAGGGCTCCGAGCTGGCCTTCATCGCAGTGCTCGAGCGGCGCGAGGCCCAGGTCGATCTGCTTCGCGAAGAAGTCGACCACCGAGTCAGCCAACTTCACGAGGCCCTGCGCGCCGAGCTCGTACACCGCGGCCTGCGCGTTCGCGGGAGAGAGGAGCAGCAGCTCGTTGTTCGGCGGGCGAATGCAGGCGACGAAACCGGCCGCGAGAATCGCGCGTTGGTCGTCTGGCCCGGTGAAGCCCTGCGCCAGCATCGCGGCAGGTGGCAACACGCCGGGCAGAATGAAGGCGCCCTCCATCTCTTCTTCCTGAACCATGCAGATGAGCGCGTGGAGCCAGCTGTTGCGCAGGTTCTTCAGCTTGAGCACGCGGTGCGAGCTGAACGCGCTGAGGCGGTGCTTGAGCTGGCTGAACGGGCCGCCTGGGGCTTCGCCTTCGTCTTCGGCGTTCCACTCCGCGCCGATGGCCTGGGCGAGACGGGCAATCTGGGTGTCGATGGGGGTCATGTGGCCTCTGACCCGGGAGCGTCGCCGCGTGTGCAAGGGTTGAAGCGCGTTCCCCCGGCGTGACACGGTGCGCGCCCATGAACCGGCACGCCTTCCGAAGCCTTCTCATCGCGCTGCAGCTCGCAGTCGCGGCCTGTCAGTGTGAACCGCAGAAGGTCTACACGTGTGACGCCGCCAAGTGCGCGGGCGTCTGCAAGAACGGCATGTGCGTGACGTCGACGGGCGGTGGCTCTGCGGGTGGAAGCGCTGGCGGAGCGGTGATTGCGGGTGGCAGTGCGAGCGCAGGCGGTGCCGCGGCGGGCGGAGCAGCAACGAGCGGTGGCTCGGCGAGCGCTGGTGGCGCGGCGAGTGGTGGTGGCATCGCAAGCGGCGGCGGCATCGCGAGTGGTGGTGGCATCGCGAGCGGCGGTGGCATCGCGAGTGGTGGCGGCATTGCGAGTGGTGGCGGCGTCGCGACTGGTGGCGGCCTCGCGACGGCGGGTGGAGCCGCGGGCGGCTTCTTCGTCGACTTCGACGGTGGCTGGCAGATTCAGGTGCCGCCGCCGAACCCTGCGCTCGATGGCGGCAACACCACCACGCAGCACCTGGGGCCCGGCGCTAACGCGTCATCGACGACGTCGTTCGGAGGCGCGCTCACCGGCTCGGCGCCCACCGTCGTCTACCCGGCCGATGGCGTCATCTTCCCGCCCAACACCAACCGCATCGAGTTCCACTTCCTGCCTGCGTCGGGGCAGACCTTGTTCCGCTTCACCTTCCGCGCGCCGTCACGCACGGTCGAGGTGTTCACCACGTGCACGAGCGTGGGCGGAGGCTGCGTCTTCACCCTCGACGGCGCGCCGTACGCCGACCTCGTGCCCTACGCGCGCGGCACGGCGCCCGTGGTGTGGGACGTCGCGGGGGTGAACGGCACCACCCCCGGAGTCGTCGGCGTGTCGCCGCCGCAGCACCTCTCGTTCACCGAGCAGGACATCATCGGCGGCCTCTACTACTGGAACACCGCGGGCACGGTGATGCGCTTCGACTACGGCTTCCCGAACGCGCCGCCGCAGACGTACCTGACGGGCGCGAACGTCGGAGCGCTCACCTGCGTCGGCTGTCACGTCATCTCGCGGCAGGGAAACCTCATCGCCGTCGGCAAGGACATTCCCGCTCCGTCGGCGTACTCGACGCTTCGCGTTCAAACGAAGCAGGTCGCCACGTCGACGGGCGGCCCGCTCACCGGAAGCGCGAACTTCTTCTCGTTCTCTCCCGACGAGCAGCACCTGCTGCAGAGCAACGGCTCGTCGATTCAGTGGAGAGACCTG
Source organism: Archangium sp. (assembly GCA_016793585.1). The sequence goes on along the minus strand of JAEUJR010001120.1, from coordinate 1,397 downwards.
CGCACCGGCGTGCTGCGCAGCGTGACCAGCCAGGGAACGATGCCTGACTGGTCTCCGAGCGGAGCCTCGATGGTGCTCGCACGCCCGGGCTTCTCGCTCGGCTTCCCCGCGCCCGGCGTCGACTCGGCGTCGTTGCAGACCATGCGCTTCAACGGCACCGGCTTCGACCCGCCGACCACGCTCGTGCCCGCGGGCGGCCAGAACAACTACTACCCGACGTACTCGCCCGACGGCCGCTTCGTGTTGTTCAACCGGTCTCCGTCGAACCGCAACTCGATGGACAACGCCTCGGTGAGCGACGCCGGCGTTCCCGATGGGCAGCTGTGGGCGGTGCCGTCGGGCGGCGGCACGCCGGTGCACCTCATCAACGCGTCGGCGCCGGGCGGCACGTCGTGGCCGAAGTGGGCGCCCGTGCTGCACCGCTACTCGGGCGGCACGGTGATGTGGCTCACCTTCTCGAGCGGCCGCGGGTACGGCCTGCGCCTCGCAGACAACCAGCGCACGCAGTTGTGGATGGTGGCGTTCGACCCGGCGAAGGCGATGCTGGGCCAGGACCCGAGCTTCCCCTCGTTCTGGTTGCCGTTTCAGAGCATCAGCAGCGGCAATCACATCGGCCAGTGGAGCACGACGGTGCCGCGCGGGCCGTGCACCGGAACTGGGCAGAGCACGTGTGCGGTCGGAGAAGTCTGTCGCACCGGCATGTGCCAGCCGGGGTGAGCCGGCGTCATCGAGGCCAGGCGAAGGCCGCGCGCTCGGCCTCGGTGAACGGGTCGACGTCTGCGGGGTAGCCGACGCTCCACAAGGTGAGCGCTTCTGGCGGAGCGGTGGGGCAGTGGAACTGCTGCTGCTCGACGAGGCCGGCGGTGAAGACGTCGAGCGCGAGTTCCTGGCGTGCGACCGCGGTGAGCGCGCCGGTGAGCATGCGCACCATGTAGCGGGCGAACTGTTCGCCGACGAAGCGAAGCGTGACGCCGCGCTCGTGCTCCAGCACCTCGACCGCATTGACTCGGCGTGGCCGCACGTCGCTCGTCTTGAAGTGAAAGACGCGGAAGTCACGCGTGCCGGGAACGAGCGCGGCAGCTTCTCGGAGCAGCGACACCTCTCCCGCCTGCTCACGCGTCAGCTCGTACTGGTACGTCTTCGAGTTCGCGTTGAAGGCGGCGTGAAAGCCCTGCGGCGCGGCACGTGACATCACCACGCCGATGTCTGGCGGCAGGTGCGGAGCGAGTCTCGCGGCGACCGACGAAGGGTCGACCTCACGCAGCACCTTCGCGCTCAACACCTGCATTCGCGCGCTGACACCTTTGTCGGTTCGGCCCGCCACGACGGGGTTGCGCTGCAGCTGCGCCTCGGCGAACGCGCGCAGCACTTCTGACTGAACCGTGCGAACGCCCTGC
>JAEUJR010001097.1 GCA_016793585.1 Archangium sp. | reverse complement strand
TTCAAGATGGGCGAGGTCTATTTCAAGAAGCGCGACTACAAGCAGGCAGACGAGCACTTCGCCCGCGCGCACCTCCTCGACAAGGGGGCCGCCTCGCTCGCCGCGCAGGCCTGGGCCATCTACATGGACCCGACGCGCAAGGCCGAGTCCGCCAACGCTCGCGCCCTGATGCAGAAGGCGCTCACCATCGACCCTGCGTGCGATCGCGCGCACTACCAGCTTGGGGTCATCGCCCGCGTCGAGGGCGACATGGAGCGCGCCGAGAAGCACTTCCGTGAGGCCGTACGCGTCAACCCGCGCCACCTCGAGGCCAGCCAGGAGCTGCGCCTCATCGAGATGCGCCGGAAGAAAGAGAAGGATGCCGGCAAGAAGGGCGGCGGCATCTTCGGTTGATCACGCCGTGAGGAAGGTCTCGAGCGCTTCCTGATCGCTCTCGGGCATCGAGATGAACTCGACGCCCATGCCCGCCGACTCGGTCGGGGAGGGGAAGCGCCGCACCCACGCGACCCGTGCCTGCGCCCGAATCACCCGGCCCTGCAGCACCTGGAACTCGACCGAGAGCGACTCTCCCGACTCGAGCAACAGGTCGCTCTTCAAGAACGTGCCGCCCGTCGACAGGTCTGCGCTCTCGAAGAACAGCTGCCCGACGCCCTGCGCGTCACGGGCATGAAACTGCACGCTCAGGCTCTTTCGCTCGAAGCGTCGCTGATCCGCGCTCATGATCAGCATTGGAAACGTTGACACTCCCCCGTGCAAGGCCAAACATTCCGCGACTTTTTCTCGTGGCGGCCGAAAGGGATGGATCCCGTGGCGAAGCAGCACCTGCTCCTGGTCGATGGTGACGCGAAGAGCCTTCGCGTGATGGAGGTGAGCCTGAAGAAGGCGGGCTTCCAGGTCACCACCGCAATTCACGGGAAAGACGCCCTCGAGAAGGTGCAGATCAGCCTGCCCGATCTCGTGCTCGCCGAGACGCGCATGCCCGAGATGGACGGGTTCGAGCTCTGCAAGGTGCTCAAGAGCGACGACCGCTTCCGTCACATTCCGTACGTCTTCCTGACGAGTCAGAAGGCGGTCGAGTCGAAGGTGAAGGGCCTCGAGACCGGCGCGGAGGACTACCTCACCAAGCCGATCTACATCAAAGAGGTCGTCACCCGCGTGAGGATGATTCTCACGAAGGTCGAGAAGGAGCGCTTCGAGAAGAAGGAGCAGCGCGCCGGCTTCTCGGGAAACCTGTCGGACATGGGCGTCGTCGATCTCGTGCAGACGTTCGAGATCGGCCGCAAGACCGGCACCATTCAGATCCTCGGAGAGCGGCAGGGCACGGTCTTCTTCAAAGAGGGCCGCGTCATCGACGCCGAGCTCGGGCGGCTGCGCGGCGAGAACGCCTTCTACCGAATGCTCAACACGTTCGAGGGCCAGTTCGAGGTCTCGTTCGCGCCAGTCGAACGGGGGGAGCGCATCGAGGTCTCGACGCAGGGCCTGCTGATGGAGGGCATGCGCCGCCTCGACGAGTGGGGCCGCATGCTCGAGCAGCTGCCTCCGCTCGAGACGGTGTTCGAGCTCGACTATGGCTCGCTGGCCGACCGGCTCGCAGAGATCCCCGACGAAGTGAACGGCCTGCTGCGCCTCTTCGATGGGCGCCGCACCCTGCAGCGCGTGGTCGAAGACTCCGACTTCGAAGATCTCGCGGCGCTGGGCATCATCTCGAAGCTCTACTTCGAAGGGCTCATCAAAGAGGTGGGCGCGCCTTCGTCGAACACCGGGCCGCGCAAGCCGGGCATCGAGGAGTGGCTCAACACCGGCCCCAACCCCGTGGGCGCCGAGCCCGCGCCGAGACAGCCGAGCGTGACGCCCGCCGACACGCTCCCGCCCGCGCCTTCGGCGGTGGGCCCCGACGCTGGCGTCGCCGAACAGGTCGCCCTCGCCGAGCCCGATCTGCCGCCGCTGGGCGTCGAAGAGCCGGTGGAGCTGCCGCTCGAGCTCGATCCGCTCCCCGAGCCGCCTGCGATTCCGCCGACTGCCAGCAGCCCGACTCCGCCACCGATCGCCCCCGTCACCTCGTCGCCTTCTGGCGTGATGGCAGGCCCCGGCCCCAGCGTGACGCCGACGACGCCCAGGCCCCAGGTGCCGGTCGTTCACTTCGAGCCCAGGCCCCGTGTTCCGGGGCAACCGCCGACGATGCCGGCGGTCGCGCCACCCGAGCCGGCCGCTGCCGCCACGCCTCCGCAGCCCTCGCAGTTCCTCGTCGAGAAGCCGCCCAGCGAGCTCGAGCGCGCGCGGGCCTCGCTCGTCGACGCGTGGTCGAAGGTCGACACCGAGGGCATCGAAGGCTCGTCGACGTGGGCGCCGATGAGCGGGTGGAGCAAGCCTGCTCCGCAGCTCACCCAGCCGGCTCCCGTTGCAGCGCCTGCACCCGCACCGGCGCCGGCCGAGCCCGCGCGCGAGCCCGTCTTTGGAGGCGCTGCCAAGGAGCGCTTCACGCTGCCTCCGGTGCAGAAGCAGCCAGCGGCGCAGCCGCCCATCACGACCGAGATCCCGGTCGAGCCGATTCTCGAGGCCGAGCACGAGACGCCGCCGAGCGCGATCCCCGCGCCCCTCGCCGCGCCTGCGTCGACGCCGCCGACGCCGCGCCCCGCCACCGTGAGCGCGCCGGCCCCCGCTGCGGTCGCGCCCCCGCCGTTGCCGCCACTTCCTCCTGCGCCGGCGCCCGTGGCCGCACCGAAGCCCGTGGCGCCGATGGTGGTGCCGACCGTCGGCCCTGCCGCGAAGTCGCCCGCCCCCGACCTCGAAGAGGCCTTCTTCGAAGACACCATCGGCACCAACTCGCAGCCGTTCAGCGGTGAGAACCCGATTCCGCAGCGCTCGCGCGCCTTGCCCATCGTCATCGCCCTCGGCCTGCTGGTCGGCATCGTGGGCACCGTGATGGTGATGAACAGCGACGACGGCGCGCAGGTCGTCGACGCTGGCGCTGAGGTGGTGCCGCCCGTGGTGACCGCCGAGCCGGTCGACGCGGGGGCTCCCGAGCTCGATGCTGGCGTGTTGGTCGAGGTGATTCCCGTCGAGCCGACGCTGGTGGCCGGCCTCGATGCTGCCGTCGCCGACGCGGGCCAGCCAGTCGATGCCGGCGCCGAGGTGAAGGACGCAGGGGTCGTCGACGGCGGGCCCGCGAAAGACGCTGGCGTCGATGCAGGCGCCCCCGTGAAAGATGCGGGGGTCGACGCAGGCACGCCCGTGAAGGACGCCGGAGTCGACGCGAAGGACGCAGGCCTCGATGCAGGCGCGCCCGTGAAGGACGCTGGCGTGACTCCGAAAGCCGCCGTCGATGCCGGAGCGCCCGCGCTCGTCGCCGCGCCGAGAGATGCCGGGGCGGCCTCCGATGTCTCGCTCTCGGACGACGAGTTCGACAAGCTGATCGAAGATGGCTAGGCCGCCATCGTCGGCGAGAAGTGGGGCAAGGCCGTGGGGCTGTATCGCAAGGCCGTGAAGGATCGCCCGACCGATGTCGCCGCGCGCACGGGCCTGGGCATCAGCCTCGTCTTCTCCGAGACCGGCTTCAAAGAGGCGATTCCCCATCTGAAGGAGTCGACGAAGGCCGACCCCGCGAACGCCCGGGCCTGGCTGGCGCTTGGCATCGCGCTGCAGAACCTCGGCCGTGATGGCGAAGCGAAGGCGCCCTACCGCAAGTTCCTCGAGCTCAACCCCAAGGGCTCGCAGGCCGAAGAGGTGCGGCAGGCGCTCCAGGCGATTCCCTGAAGAGCAACCGTAGGGTTGCTTTTCGTGGCTGACTCGTCTTGGCTGATGGGCAACCAGGAGGTTGCTCATGGCGAACACAGACGAGCTTCGGAAGACGGTGATGCTGAAGGCGACGCTCGCGCGGGTGTGGCGTGCGTTGAGCGATGCGCGTGAGTTCGGCTCGTGGTTCGGCGCCTCGTTCGACAGCCCGTTCCTCGTCGGCGCCGCGGTGCAAGGCACCATTCAGCAGACGAAGGCCGATGCGCATGTGGCCTCGCTGCAGGCGCCGTTCGTCGGCAAGCCGATGGTGATCGTGATCGAGGCGATGGAGCCGCCGACCCGCTTCGCCTTTCGCTGGCACCCCTACGAGCTGCGCGCCGACGAGCTCGCGACGACGGCCCCGATGACGCTGGTGACGTTCTCGCTGCGGGAAGTGGCCGAGGGCGTCGAGCTGACCATCACGGAGTCGGGGTTCTCGAGGCTGCCAGCCGATCGCCGTGCCCGCGCGTTCGCGGACAACGACGGTGGGTGGACGATGCAGTGCACGCTCGTGTCGAACTGGGTGGCCCGTGGCTGACGCGACGCTCGAGCGATGGGTCGACGCAGCTCCAGTCTTCGCGGCGCTCGGAGACGAGACGCGGCTTCGCCTGTTCGGCCTGCTGGTGAAGGAGGGCCCGTTGTCGATCGCGGCCCTGGCGGCAGAGGTCGACGTGTCTCGGCAGGCGGTGACGAAGCACCTCGAGGTGTTGTCCAACGCGGGCCTGGTGAGCGGCTCACGCGTGGGCCGGCAGACCTCGTGGACGGTCGACGGCAGGGGCCTCTCCCGCTCGACCACGCTGCTCGAGGCCATCTCCCGTCAGTGGGACTCGAGGCTCGCGCGGCTCCGCGCGCTGGTCGAAGACGCCTGAGCGGGCGGTGCTGACGCTGGCGCTCCCGGTGAGGCGCAGGTAGAGCCACCGGCGTGCTGGTGCTGGGCATCGAGACCTCGTGTGACGAGACGGCGGCTGCGGTCGTGAAAGACGGCCGGGTCGCGCTCAGCGACGTCGTCTCGACGCAGATGGACATTCACCGTCGCTGGGGTGGCGTGGTGCCAGAGCTCGCCAGCCGCAATCACGTGCTGCAGGTGATGCCCGTCATCGACGAGGCCTTGAGCCGCGCGAACGTGACGTTGGCGCAGCTCGATGGCCTGGCGGTCACCAGCGGCCCGGGCTTGCAGGGGGCGCTGTTGGTCGGGTTGCAGGTGGCGAAGGCGCTGTCGATGGCGACCGGGCTTCCGCTCGTCGGCGTGAACCACCTCGAGGGCCACCTGCTCGCGATTCGGCTCGCGCCCGACGCACCCGAGCCGCCTTTTCTCGGCCTCTGCGTCTCGGGCGGTCACACCACGCTCTACGACGTCAAGGCGTTCGGCTCCTACTCGCGCCTGGGCACCACGCGAGACGACGCGGCCGGTGAAGCGTTCGACAAGGTCGCGCGCCTGCTCGGCCTGCCGTACCCGGGCGGTCTGCCCATCGATACCCACGCGCAGACGGGCGATCGCGCGGCCATCAAGTTCCCCCGGGCGCTGCGCGGCGACGACGTGCTCGACTGGAGCTTCTCTGGCCTCAAGACCTCGGTGCTCACCCACGTGCAGACGCACGGCGTGCCGACGGGCCAGGCGCTGAACGATCTCTGCGCCTCGTTTCAGGAGGCGGTCGCCGACGCGCTGACGAAGAAGATGATTCTGGGCGCGAAGAAGGTCGGCGCGAAGACGCTGGTGCTGTGTGGCGGGGTGGCGGCGAACTCACGGCTGCGCTCACTCGCCGAAGAGCGCGGCGCCGACGCGGGGCTGAACGTCTACCTGCCGCCGAAGCGGCTGTGCACGGACAACGGAGCGATGATCGCGGTCGCTGGCTACGAGACCTTTCGGCGAGGCGTGGCGCCCGGCTCGTTCCTGACGGCAGACGCGACGTGGCGGCTCGGAGGAGCGGTGGCGAATGGCTGACAGCCCGAAGGAGATGCTCAAGCGCCACGGTCTGCGCGCGAAGGAGAGCTGGGGGCAGAACTTTCTCTCTGACGAGGTGATCCTCTCGCGCATCGTCGACGAGGCGATGCTGGTCGAGAGCGACGTCGTCATCGAGCTGGGGCCTGGCCTGGGTCACTTCACGCGCGCGCTCCTCGAGACGGGCTGCACGCTCATCGCCGTCGAGCGCGATCGCGACATGGTGAAGGTGCTTCAGGGCGAGAACCTCAAAGGGCTCACCCTGGTCGAGGGGAACGCCGCCGACATCGACTTCGCGAAGACGGCGAAGACCGATCAGGTGATCGTCGTGGGAAACCTGCCGTACCACCTCACGAGCACGATCCTCTTCGAGGTGCTCGATCAGGTCGAGCACGTGCGCCGCGCGGTGTTCACGCTGCAGGCCGAGGTCGTCGAGCGGCTTTCCGCGAAGCCCGGCGGCCGCGACTACGGCCTGTTGTCGGTGCTGCTGAACCTGCGCTTCCACGTCGAGTCGGTGCTCTCGATTCCGTCGCACTTCTTCCACCCGCCGCCGAAGGTCGACAGCGCGGTGGTGCGGTTGTCGAGACGAGAGAAGCCGCGGGCCGAGGTGATCAGCGAGGCGCGCTTCCGCCAGGTGGTGAAGGCGGGCTTCGCGCAGCGGCGCAAGACGTTGTCGAACTCCCTGTCGAGCGATTCGAAGCTGGTCGAGAAGTACGACCTCGACGCCGCGCTGGCAGCGGCGGGCATCGATGGAAAGCGGCGCGCCGAGACGTTGTCGGTCGAAGAGTTCGCGGCCATCGAGCGCGCGCTGGGCCCGGTCACGTGATCGTCTCGCTCACAAGTCTCGCAGCCTTTGAGTTGCGAGGTGTCAGCCGGACCATGTGAAGTCGTCCTGACCGCAATGGTTGACCTCATTCTCGACACTAACGTGTTGGTAGAGATCTACTCGGCGGCAGATCTCTATCGAGCTGCTGAAGAGCACGAGCTTCGCGACACGCTGACCGCCGGGATCGATAGTGATGAACTTCGTTTCCGAAGGGCTCGCGTTCGAGACTCGCTTCTGCTGGCTTGGTACTTGTCGGAGTCGAACCAGACTTCTCGAAGTCTCGGCGATGAGGCAACACGTACACTCACGCGGGACGCCAATCCTTCTGAACTCGGCGAGTTTCGGTCGCAGTTCATTCAGGTGTCGATCTACTTTGTGAAGGACTACCTCCTGGCGCGATGGAACCCGACTGTCGAGTCAGGAGACGTTCGAGGGAATGCCGCCGATCGAATCCTTGTGTCACGAGCCAAAGAGCTGGGGGTTCCGGTTGTTTCTCACGAAGTGCATTCCGACAGGGCCCTTCGAAAAGCGGCGCGCGTTGAAGGCGTTCAAGTGATGACTCCTCGGGAGTACTGGCAGCCGCATCAGAATGAGGACTCGGCGATCAGAGCGCTACTCCATCGTTTTGGAGCCGCTGCGCCGCGGTTCCTCGAGGCTCAGTCGAACAGTTCTGCCGCAAGAAACGCGCTCGCGACTCGCCTCGCGTATCTCAAGTACGTACTGCTTGGTCTGCACGGTTCTGGCGCTGTGCTTGCTCGCTAGTCCCTTCTGGGCACGCCCCAAAACCAGCTGCCCTGGCCGAACGAACCGACCGGGTACGTGCCGAACTCCCAGCGCCACGAGTCACCGAGCGGCTTCGTGAACTCGAGCAGCTCTTCGCGCGAGTAGCAGCGAAAGGTGCTGACCGTTCCATCCCACCCTGACGCGAGCAGGGCGATCGGAGACAGCCAGGTCCACGCGGCGCTCGAGAGACGCGAGCTGCCCAGCGCCGGCTCGGCCATCAGCGAAGGAATGCCCCACGGCACCATCGCGAGGAACGAGAGCGGGTTTCGCACCAGCCCCTCGCTGATGAAGATGCCGGGCGCGTCTTTCGCCATGCCGACGAGCACCTGCTGCGCGAGCGCCGGCGGGAAATGGTGGAACGCGTTGATGATGACGCGGGCGCGGCCGGCTCCGAGCGAGGGCTCGATGTTCGTCGCGTCGACCGGCTCGGGGATGAACGAGATGCGCTCGGGGTACTTCTCAGACAGCGCGCTCCACGACTCGGGGTGGGGCAGCAGATCGGTCAGCGTGAACGTCGGCGGCAGGTGGCCTCGCGCCTGCAACGCGTCGATGAGCACGGCGGCGGGCTCTCCAGCACCAGCGGCGATCTCGAGCACCTCGTGCGCTTTGCTGGCATGCAGAAAATCGACGAACGGCTGCACGAGGCCGTCGAGCATGTGCCCCCAGCGCAGGGTGCGGCTCAACGTCGAGATGATCGTCTTCTGGAGCGACTTCGGAACGAACGCGGCGTCGTTGAACTCGAACAGCTGCAGTCTCGGCAGGCTCACGCCCGCACGATGACACGCCGTCAGTCCATCGGATGCAGCTTCTGCAACGCGCGAATCACCTTCTCACGCGGCAGCAGCTTCTTCGCCTTCACGGGCTCGGGCGGCGTCGGCTTCTTCGCGGCCGCCGTCGTCATCGCCTTCGCGCGCGCCAACACCTGAACGGGAACCTTCGTCTTCGCGCTCATCTCAGTAGCCCCGCTTCGCGGCGATGGTGCGCAGCAGGCCACCGTTCGACTCGAGGAACGCGCGAAACTCCGACTCGGGCAGCTTCATGCGCGACAGCACGCCCGTGACCAGCTCGTCGAGCGGACGCGGGTCGGCCTTCTTCAGCTCCATGGCGATCTTCAGCATCGCCACGCCAAAGAGCGGGCTCGCCTCGAGCTCCTGTGGAACTGATGCCTGTTGCTCCAGCGTGACGACCTTCGCGGAACGTCCCGTCCCCTTGGGCATGGCAGTGACCATACGTGTAGGGTGCTGTACCGTCAACTAAATGCTGAAGATCACTCACGAAAACTGAGGTGGGCAAAGGCGCACAGCGATCGCGAGGCCGATTTTCAGGCCTGCGAGATCGTGTAGGTGTTCATCACTCCTGGGGAAATCAGAGCAGGGCTTCGAGGCGTGAGACGGCCTCGGTCTGCTCGACCCATCGCCGCGGGTGTTCAGCGAGTGGAGCCACGGCGCTCAAGGTCCCTGCGGACAGCGAGAGCGTGAAGGTGGCTCCGTTCGCGATCGAGACTGCCTTGATCTGCGTCTTCACCGCTTCGAGACCGAGGTCGTCGCGCAGCACTGATTGGAGCGCGCCGAAGACGACGTTTCCCAACTCCACGAGGCCGCCGAGGTGTTCGGCCGGCACCTCGTCGATGGTCGACTGCAGGCCGACGTCGACGCCGAGCCGCTCCTGCAGTTGCGAGCGCAGCCGCTCGAGCAGCCGCCTCGCCTCGAGCTTGGTGGGCGGAGGGCCCGCTGGCGCCGAGACCTGACCCGCCGACAGCAAGGCGACGTGGCCGCCCGCTGCGTGAACCGTCAACGCCGCGACCGCGTCGGCGCGCACGTAGATGACGTCGCTCGATCGATCGTGCGGGCTGGTCCCCACGAGATGGAGCAGCAGCGTCGTGCCTCGGCGTTGATCGAACAGAATGTCGATGATCTCTCCGGTGGCGTGAAAGCCGCTGGCGAGGTGCACCGAGACGACCGGCGGGCTCAGCGGCTCTCCGCGGGCGGCCCGAACCTGGGCGGCGGCGAGCTCGGCGATGATGTCTTCGACGCTGCGGGCGGGCAGGGCGCGGATCAGCTTGCGTTCATCCGTCATCGTCTTCGCACCTTCGCGCATCACGCGATTCGTTGCGACGCCAGAGCGCTTGTGGTTGTGTGCCGCGTCACGTTTCGAGGCGGGAAACCGGCCTCGCCGCAGTCTTCGGAGCCCGATTCGACCCATGAAGTTGGAGCACCGCTACATCGTGGTCGAGGGGCCCATTGGCGTCGGCAAGTCGTCGCTGACGAACATCGTGGCCGAGCGCTTCCAGGCCCGCCGGGTCATGGAGGTCGTCGAAGAGAACCCGTTCCTCGCGAGCTTCTACGGCGACCGCGCGAAGTACGCGTTTCAGACGCAGATGTTCTTCCTGCTGTCGCGCTTCAAGCAGCAGCAAGAGCTCTTCCAGCAGGATCTCTTCAGCGCCGTCACCGTGAGTGACTACCTCTTCGCGAAAGACCGCATCTTCGCGAACCTCACGCTGCAGGCCGACGAGCTGGCTTTGTACGAGCGCGTGTTCGAGGCGCTGCAGCCCCGCGTCACCAAGCCCGACCTCGTCATCTACCTGCAGGCGCGAATGGACGTGTTGCTCGCGCGCATCAAGAAGCGTGGCCGTGAGTTCGAGCGCAAGTTCGACCCCGACTACCTCGATGGCCTCTGCAAGGCCTACAACGACTTCTTCTTCCACTACACCGACACGCCGCTGCTCGTGGTGAACACGTCGGACATCGACTTCGTCAACAATCCCGCTGACCTGGAGGATCTCCTCTCGGTCATTCGGCAAACCCGTAAGGGAACGGTGCACTACCAGCCGTTGCCAAGCAGGAAGTAGGCGATAGAGAGTGAGTCGTTCCGCGGAGTGACGGCGACCTGGCGACAGGCGGCGCACCACCACCGGGAAGAGATTTCAGCCATCAGGAGATCTCGTCGAAGACGGGGCAGCGCGGCGCCCCGAGTCGAAGTTCGCCGCACCGACAGCGCCCAACCAGAAGCGCACATGGAGGTGAACCGTGAACAAGGTCACCATCCACACACTGAAGAAGCAGAAAACTGCAGGTCAGAAGATCTGCATGGTCACCGCTTACGACGCGACGTTCGCCCGAATCCTCGATGAGGCTGGCGCCGACGTTCTGCTGGTAGGCGATTCGCTGGGCATGGTGGTGCAGGGCAACGATTCGACGTTGCCGGTCACCATGGACCAGATGGTCTACCACTCGAAGGCCGTCACCCGCGGAGCGCAGCGCGCGCACGTGGTCGGCGATCTTCCCTTCATGAGCTACCAGAACTCGGTGGACGAGGCCGTGCGCAACGCGGGCCGCCTCATCTCCGAAGGCGGCGTGGGCTCGGTGAAGCTCGAAGGTGGCGCGGAGTTCTCCGACGTCATCTCGCGCATCGTGCGCGCCTCGATTCCGGTGATGGGCCACATCGGCCTGACGCCGCAGTCGGTGCACAAGATGGGCGGCTACGTGGTGCAAGGCCGTGACGAAGACACCGCGCGCAAGCTCGTGGAAGACGCGGTCGCGCTCGAGCAGGCGGGTTGCTACGCGCTCGTGCTCGAAGGCGTGCCGCTCGAGCTGGCGAAGACGATCACGAGCCGGCTCTCGATTCCCACCATCGGCATC
>JAEUJR010001089.1 GCA_016793585.1 Archangium sp. | reverse complement strand
TCGCCTCGCCGCTCGAGGTGCTGTGGCTGAACGCGACCGAGCTGAAGCTCTCGCCCACCACGCTGCTCACCGAGCACGGTCAGCGCACGGCCGAGCCGGTGATCGTCGATGGGCACTTCGTCGCGCTCGTGCCCCGCTGTGAGGTGAAGCAGACGACGTGTCTGATCTCAGCCGGCACGCAGGACGTGACCCTGTCGTTCGATGGCGTGCTCTCGAAGAAGGACACCGACGGCCTCTTCCAGTCGAAGGAGGGCGACGAGTGGTACGCGTACACGAGCTTCGAGCCCATCGACGCGCGCCGTGCCTTCCCGCACTTCGACGAGCCGCAGTTCAAGGTGCCGTGGGAAATCTCCCTCGTCGTGAAGGCCGAGCACGTCGCGCTCGCGAACACGCCGCAGGTCTCCGAGGAGACGCTGGCGAACGGGCTGAAGCGGGTGCGCTTCGCGAAGTCGTTGCCGCTGCCGAGCTATCTCGTCGCCGTCGCGGCCGGCGCGTTCGAGTTCGTCGACGGGGGCCTGCATGGCGAGAAGAAGACGCCCGTTCGTATCGTGGTGCCGAAGGGCAAGAAGGCCGAAGCGGCGTGGGCGGCCGAGTCGACCGGCATCATTCTCGAGCGGCTCGAGGCGTGGTTCGGCCGGCCGTACCCGTACGAGAAGCTCGACCAGATCTCGATCCCCGCGAACATCGGCGCCATGGAGAACCCGGGCCTCGTCACCTACGGGCACCAGATCATCCTCTCGAAGCCCGAGGTCGATACGCCCGGCCGTCAGCGGGGCTTCGCTGGTACCTGCACGCACGAGCTCGCGCACCAGTGGTTCGGCGATCTCGTCACGATGGCCTGGTGGGACGACCTCTGGCTCAACGAAGCCTTCGCCACGTGGATGACGCCGCGAATCCTCGAGGCGTGGCAGCCGACCTGGGCGCAAGACGTCGGCCAGGTGAACCGTCGCCACGGCGCCATTGGCAGCGACTCGCTGGTGAACGCGCGGCAAATTCGTCAGCCGATCGTCTCGAACGACGACATCGCCAACGCCTTCGACGGCATCACGTACGGCAAGGGCGCGTCGGTCATCGGCATGTTCGAGGCGTACGTCGGCCGCGAGACGTTCCAGAAAGGCGTGCGCGCGTACCTCGAGAAGCACGCGTGGAAGAACGCGACCGCGGCCGATTTTCTCTCGGCGATCGGCGAGGCGAGCGGCAAGGACGTCGCCACGCCGTTCCACACCTTCCTCGATCAACCCGGAGCCCCGAGCATCACCTTCGCGCTCTCGTGCCCGAAGAAGGGCGCGCCGAGCCTCGCGCTCTCGCAGCGTCGCGCGCTGCCAGTGGGCTCGAAGGGTGACGGCGCGAAGACGTGGAAGGTGCCGGTCTGCATTCGCTGGTCGGTGAAGGGGGTCGAAGCGAAGGCGTGCACGCTGCTCGACGGCGCGCAGGGCTCCATGGAGCTCACGGGCGCGAAGGCCTGCCCCGACTGGGTGCTGCCGAACGATCGGTACGATGGCTACTACCGCGCGAGCCTCTCGGGGCCGCTCTCGCTCGTCGACGTGTACAAGAAGGGCGGGGCGAAGCTGTCGGTGCCAGAGCGCATCGGCCTGCTCGGTGACGTCTCGGCCCTGGTTCGTTCGGGAGACGTCGACGCCAGCGAGATGCTCGTGCTCGCCGAGATCGTCTCGAAAGAGACCGACCGGCATCTCTTTGGGTACGCGCTCGGCTTCTCGACCATCGCGGGAAACGATCTGTTGCCCGAGGCGCTGCGGCCGAAGCACGAGGCCTTCGTTCGTGCGCTCTTCTCGAAGCGCTTCGAGGCGCTGGGGTTCGCTCCGAAGCCGGGTGAAGACGAAGACACGCGCCTGCTGCGGCCGCAGCTCATCGGAACGCTCGGCTGGCATGGGAAAGACCCGAAGGTGCTCGCGCAGGCGCGCGCGCTGGCCGAGCAGTGGCTGACCGATCGCAAGGCCATTCACCCCGACGTGCTCGACGTGGTGCTCTCACTCGCCGGTGGGTTCGCCGACGCGGCGTTGCACGAGAAGTTCCTGGCGGCCGCCAAGACCGAGAAAGATCGTGCCGATCGTGGCCGGTTGCTCGGCGCGCTGGCCGACTCTCACGATCGTGCGCTGGTCCAGGCGCAGTTGCCGCTCGTGCTCACCGAGACGTTCGAGATGCGCGAGGCCATGCGGCTGGTGTGGGGCGCGGCGAACGACTTTCGCACGCGCGACCTCGCACTCTCGTTCGTGCAGTCGAACTGGGAGGCGATGATCGGCCGGCTCCCGAAAGACGGTGGGGCAGGGCTCGTGTGGCTCTCGTCGGGGCTCTGCAGTGAGAAGGAGCGTGACGCAGCGCGCGCCTTCTTCGACGGGCGCTCCACGAAGTACCTCGGTGGCCCACGCAACTTCGCCATCGCGATGGAGGGCATCGACCTGTGCATCGCCTGGCGCGCGCGGCACACCGCCTCGACCGTCGCCTTCTTCGAGAAGCGCAAGTGAACGACGCGGCGGCTCGTGCGCTGCACCGCTTCCTCGCGTTGACCGAGACGACGCTCGAGTCGCACGTCGCCGATCGCGCGGTGACGCTGCACTGTCTGGCCTCGCACGCCCCCGAGTTCTTCGAGGAGCATGCGCTTCAGCCGAAGCTCGACGAGGCCCTCGAGCGGCTCGCGACGATTCCCGCGACGTTCCCGCCCGCGCTGTCGTGGGAGCTCGTGATGGCGCGGCTCGACGCGCTCTACTTTCGCGCGCTCTACGGGCTGCCCAACCCCGAGCTGCCGGCCGATGACCTTCGCGCCGCGTGCGCCCGAATCACGCAGGAGTCGCTGCTCGTCGGGTGGTTGGTGTCGGAGCTCGCGGGGGCGCTCGGCGTCGACGTCGAGGTCCCTGATGCCTCGAGCCTCACCGCCGGAGAGCGCAGCTATTGGCGCACGCACCAGGTGTTGTTGTGGACCTGTTACCTGCGCGACCCGCTCGATCTCGAGCTGGCGAAAGACGCGCTCGATGAGCTCGAGCGCTCGTTGCCGACGCGGCTGCTCTTCGCGCAGTGGGATCCCGCGGCCGAGATGATCTTCTGCCTTCAGGCAGGCGGGCGCGAAGTCTCAGTCGAGCACCTCGAGACGCTGCGTCGTCAGCAGCAGCCCGAGGGTCACTTCACGGATTCGGAGGACGCAGACGAGCGCGAGGTCGCGCACTGCACCGCGGTGTGTCTGATCGCGCTCAGCCGCAGAAGCCGCCACCCGACAGCGGGTTAGGAATGCAGCCGAGGAAGCCGGAGCACGCGCGGCACATGTTGCCGAGGCTGCCGCACTCTCCACGCGAATCGCCAGTCTTGCAGTTGCCGGAGGCGTCGCAGCAGCCTTCGGGGCAGGTCAGGGTGCTGCACGGAAGGGCCAGCCCGCCGCCGACGGGAATGCCGCCGCCCGTTCCCGACGAGCCGCCGCCGGTGCCCGAGCTGCCGCCACCAGCGCCGCTGACGCACGAGCCCGACATGCAGATCTGCGAGCCGCCGCACGTCGTGCACACGTTGCCGCCCGAGCCACACTTCATGGCCGACGGGGTCTGCACGCACGTCGTTCCGTCACAGCAGCCACCGCAGTTCGCGGGGCCGCACGTGGTCGCCGTCACACAGGCTCCGGCAAAGCAGCTCTGGCCGACACCGCAGGTCTGGCACACGCCAGCGTCAGCGCCGCACGCGAGGTTGGAGTTGCCGGGAGAGCAGATGCCGCCGTCGAGCAGACAACCCGGGCAGGCGAACGCGATGCACTGGCCCATCGTGTTGCACGCCTTGTTCTGTGACTGGCAGTTCTGGCACGCCGAACCGCCGATGCCGCACGCCGTGAAGGTGTTGCCGCCGCGGCAGACGCCGTTGTCACAGCAGCCGTTGCAGTTGGCGCAGAGTGGAGCGCTGCCGCCTGCCGCGTTTCCACCCGCGGCACTGCCGCCGCCCGTCGCGTTGCCTCCTCCCGTCGAGCCGCCCACGCACACGCCCGCGGTACACGCCTGGTTCGGCATGCACGTCGCGCACGTTCGCCCGTCGCTGCCGCACGCGAAGCCCTGCGTGCCCATCTGGCACTCGTCGTTGGCGTCACAGCAGCCCGCGCAGTTCGACCGAAGACACTTCTTCGCCGTCGTGCCGCAAGCAGGAGTCACCGCAGCCACGACACCGATGGCGAGACCGACGAGGAACGCGCGTCCGTTCATGGCGGCGCTGGCTAGCACACCTCGCGGGCTGGCGTGCAGTGGGGCTGGAGTCGGGTTTTCAGGCTTGCGTCAGCGAGTGCAGCTGGCCCTTCGCCTTGTCGACGTCGGTCTCGTGCTTGAGCACCAGGTTCAGCGTCTGCGCGAGCAGGTCGGGCGAGAGCACGTCGGCGTTGAGCAGCGCGAGCGCCTGGGCCCAGTCGAGCGTCTCGGAGATCGAGGGCGCCTTCTTCAGCTCGAGCCCGCGAAGCTTGCTGACGGCGTCGACCACCGAGCTGGCGAGCTTCTCCGAGATGCCCGGCAGGCGGCGCCGAACGATGGCCAGCTCGCGCTCCTTCGTGGGGAAGTCGATGGCGAGGTGCAGGCAGCGACGCTTGAGCGCGTCGGAGAGCTCACGGGCGTTGTTCGAGGTGAGCACCACGCGTGGAATGTGCTTCGCGCTGATGGTGCCCAGCTCGGGCACCGTGACCGCGTTCTCGGCCAGCACCTCGAGCAGAAACGCCTCGAACTCGGGGTCGGCCTTGTCGATCTCGTCGATCAGCAGCACGCACGGCTGCTCCGAGGTGAGCGACTTGAGAATCGGCCGCGGCAGCAGGAAGCGGCGCGAGAAGAAGACGCTGTCGCTGGCGGCCACGCGATCGGCCGCCTCTTCGAGCGACCTCGCGCCCGTCATCAATTCGCCGATCTTGTCCTTGAGCAGCTGGGTGTACAGCAGCTGCTTGGCGTACTCCCATTCGTAGAGCGCCTTGGCTTCGTCGAGGCCCTCGTAGCACTGCAGCCGCACCAGCTCGCGCCCCAGCGCCTGTGAAAGCGCGCGGGCGAACTCGGTCTTGCCCACACCGGCCGGGCCCTCGATCAGCACCGGCTTCTCGAGCCGATCCATCAAGAAGGCGACGGTCGAGATGGCCTTCGACGGCAGATAGCCGACCTGTTCGAGGCGGGCGGAGGCGTCATCGACGGACTGGAACGGGCTCGGCATCGCGCTGCTTGTAGCGACAACCGACCCCTCCGTCAGTGGTTACCGCGCGGCCCGTCTCGACCTGATGCCCCCGTCGCCTCGCATCAGGCTTCGTCGACAACGACGTCGGCATGACACGGCCGCCGTGGCGCGCGCGCCCCGGGGCCTCAGGAAAGCCCCACCATGAAGGAGGTCGAAGCGATGGAAAGCACAGTGAAATCAGCGCTCTCGGTCTCGGTGCCCCAGGGCACGTCACCTGCAGTTGCACCTGATCGTCAACGACGGGGTGTCACGGTCATGGTTGCGGTCTCGAAGGTGCTCAGCGTGGTGGTGATGGTGCTCGTTCCCGGCGGGTTGTTGATCGCTGCGGCGTACGTGCTCGCGCGCCTGGTGACGCAGCAGATGAAGCTCGAGCAGGGCCCGCAGGGCCAGCGCCTCGCCCGCGCGGTCGCGACCGTTCGCTGGAGCGACGTCATGCGTGAGACGCGCAAGCTCTGGTGATCATCGAGGCTCCCGTCGTTCGCAGCAGTGGCCAGCGCCCAGCGCCTTGAGTATTGGCGTGCAGCGTTTCCTCTCAAACGGACAGGGAAGACATGACGACGTTCTCTCGGTGGTTCCTTGCGGCAGCGCTGGTGGTGCTGGCTTCGGCTTGCGGCCCGGCCCCCACGTCATCGGCACAGGTCTGCGACAAGAACGCGCAGGTCGATCAGACCGCGAAGGTCGGCGACTGCACGCGCATTCCGCCCGGCAACCTCTTCGGTGAGCGCTCGACGTGCGTCGCGGCGGCCGACAAGTGCTCGGCTGCCGATCGCACGCTGCTGCTCGACGTGTTGACCTGCGCCGAGAAGCTGCCCGTCTGTGTCGAGGCCTCGAAGGAGGCGTGGGTGGGCGCGCGCACCGGCTGCGTCATGCGCCTCTCGGGTGTGTCGCAGGCCTGCAAGGACGCGTACGCCGGTGTGCTGCCCGACCCGAGCGGCATCTTCGACGCCGGAGTTCCCGACGCTGGCCCCATGCCCATCAACGACGGTGGGAACGCGCTCGATCTCGTCGTCGTCGCCGACGAGACCTCGTTCGCCTTCGCGTGGACCACGCTGCAGGGCGGCAACAACATCACCCGGTGGGCCTTCATCGGCACCTCTGACGCAGGCGTTCGTGACGAGCCCTTCTTCGACACCATGACCTCGCGGCGCGACTTCATCCTCGAGGTCGACGCGGGCACGTTCTACCGGCGGTGGTTCATGATCGGCGAAGCGGTCGACACCAAGCCCGCCTTCGGAACGCCCGACGCCGGTGGTGGCGCCTCTGATGCCGGCGCGATGTGCATGGGCCCGCTCGACTGCGCGACCGATCGCGTGTGCGATCTCGGCCAGTGCAAGGTGCAGACGTGCCAACCCGGTGGCCCGCTCACCTGTCCCAACGCGTACCAGTGCTTCCCCAACGGCACCTGCAACCGCACTGCCTTCGACGCCGGCCAGGTGTTCGACGCGGGCTCGGGCAACATGATGATGCTCTCGACGCCGCTGCCGTTCATCTCGAACGACTTCATCGCGATGACGCGTGCTCCGACGCCGGGCGCGCAGGTCTACCTCGGTGGCTTCCCCGGCAAGCGCCCCGACGTCATCGCCATCGACTCGGCCCGCGCGTTCGTCGCGCTCGAGCAGGAGGGCCAGCTCGTCGGCCACAGCAGCTTCCGCCGCGGCCGCGACTTCATCGACGACAGCGTGACGACCTCGTCGATCGACACCGTCGGGAGCCGCATTCGTGTCGCCTACAACCACGAGAGCAAGACGCTCTACGCCTGCTACATCGTCGGCCGGGGCGTGCGCGTGCGCCGCAGCCTCGACGAAGGCCGCACGTGGGGTGACACGGCCGCGACCATCGAGCCGCCGCCGCTCGACGACGGTGGCCTCGGGCTCGTGATCAGCGACTGCGACATCGCGGCGTGGCGGCAGGGCGGCGCCATCATGGTCACGGTCGAAGACGACAAGCTGGTCACCCGCAACGTCACCTCGGGCCTCGAGGTCGAAGACGGGGGCCAGGTCGCCTTCGTCTCCTCCGCCCCCGACGCCGGCAACGTCTACGCCCCGATTCGCCCCTCGATCGCGACGCTCCCTTCTGACAGCCAGGTGCACATCGTCTTCACGGCGACGCGCTCACTCTCGAGCGGGCTGAGCGACACCGAGACGTATGGCGTGTACCGCGACGGCATGGTCGGCACCTTCGGCCAGCCGCAGGCGCTCACGTACACGGGGGTTCCGCCTTTCGGCAGCCCGCTCCCGCAGGACTACGCGACCGTGGCCATCGACCCCAAGACGAAGCGGGCGATCGGCGCCTACGTCAGCCTGTTGCCCGGCAACGAGGCCCTCTCGACGGTGCAGGTCTCGCTGTGGAACGCGCAGCAGCGCCGCTGGGTGACCGGCTCGGATCTCTCGATCTTCACGCTCGACGTCGACAACCAGACGAAGGTGCTGTTCCCGTTCACCGAGTTCCAGGGCAAGCAGGTCGACGCGTTCTCACCCACCTTCGCGGCGCTGCCCAACGGGAAGATCTGGCTCTCGATGATGGTGGGCGCACGACTGGGCGGAGGCAGTGGCAACGACTTCAAGTTCTGGGCAGTGCCCTTCGACTTCGAGGAGCCCACGCCCGCGGGCACCGTGCGCGGCTGGTTCAAGAAGCCAGCGCGCAAGCTGAGCGACACCCGCGGGTGGGATCCCCGTGGTGGTGGCATTCGCCCGACCGTGACCTCGTTCTCGGCCGACTCGCAGATCAGCTTCTCGGGTGCCTTCACCGAGGGCTTCGGCCCTGCCGGTGAGCAGGAAGGCGGCCGCACCATCTACGTCACCATTCCCTGAACGGTGGGCGTCGGGGAACACACGCTCGGGCTCGAGCTGGTCACCCTCGACTCGCGCAGCTTCGAGGTTCGTCACGGCGGGGCGCGGGTCTTCACCGTCTCGCTGCCCGCCGGCGCGCCCGAGTTCGGGACGCTGAAGCTCACGCCGCACGATCGGAGCGCGGGGGCGCAGCTCGTCGCTGCGCTGGCCCGGGTGCTCGAGGTCGACGCGCCGGCGCCCAGCCCGCAGGCACCGCTGGCGACCGTCGACGTCGCCTTCACCTCGCTCGGTCACGAGCGGGGCGTGGTGTTGACGAAGTGGTTCCTCTCGGCCGAGGGGCACGAGAGCGAGGTCTATTTCAACTTCGATCTCGCCCGCGGTACGGCCGAGTTCCTCGAGAAGGACCCCGACTTCGCGGCGC
Organism: Archangium sp.; assembly: GCA_016793585.1. Next base: position 8,850 of record JAEUJR010001089.1, on the reverse strand, counting down.
CGCTGCTCCGCTCGCTCGCGCGCATGCTGCGTGACGGTGAACCCTCACTCGAGTCCGACCCACGGTTCTCACCTGGCCCGAGGTTCGAGAAGGCACGGCCCCTGAAGCTTCTGGGGCGGCCGATGCTGTGCCAGCTGTTCGAAGACCACGCGGTGTTCTCGCTCGGCGGCCAGCTGCTCGCGTTCGATCTGAAGACCTGTGAGCCACGCGAGCTCGCGCGCTTCGAGGGCCAGCTGAGCGCGCGGTGGTCATCAGACGCGAGGTGCTGGGTGCTGGTGGTGGGCGACGACGAGACCTGGCTGCTCGAGGAGCGCGAGCTGACCCGGCTCCAGGCGCCTCCGGGGTGCAGCGCCTCGGCCCAGGTGTCTCCCGACCGACGGTGGCTGGCCTTCGCGCGATGGCGAGACGCGACCAAACGCTTCGGCAAGTACTCCGAGCTCGTGCTGGTCGAGCGCCAGACCGGTCGAACGGTGTCGGCGCTCGACGGTGAACGCTCGTTTCACGTGGTGGAGTGGAACCCCCGCGGCGCCGTGCTCAGCGTCTTCGAGGGGCGGGAGGCGCGCGCCTCATGCTTCGTGTTGCTCGAGTTCGACACGGGTCGGCTGTCGCCTGCCCAGCGCACGCACGCCGAGCCGGTGGTGAAGCTCGAAGGCGGCCGCGTGCTCCTGCCCGGCGGGGCCAGCGTGGCGCTGACCGTGGCCGAGCTCGAGGCCGTCAAACCCGAGCACTTCAGCGTCGCCAGCCCGAAGTTTCTCGCCTGGAAGCGCTTCGACGCCCTCGTCTTCGTCGACGTCGAGACCGGGCGGTTGAGCGCGCCCCTCGAGCGCGACGATCGACGCAGCGTTCACCTCGCGCCCGGCCTTCGCCACGTGCTGCTGCGGGACGAACGAACGTGGCTGGTCGCCGACGTGGTGTGCTGAGCGAGCCATGCCTGCGGGCGTGTGCGCGTTCACCACGTCAGAGACCCAGATGGTGAACCTTCCCCGAGGTGCGACGCATCGGAACCAGGCGTCAGCAACCTGACGCGGTGACGACCCTTCAGGGCAGCCACGACCCTCGTGGTGCGGAACGATCCCCTCGGCTCTGGAGCGTGAAGTTTGCGGCACACGGCTGGCAGTGGCGGCCGTTCATGCGCGGATCCGTGATGATCGTCGACGACAGTGTGAGCCTGCGCTCGCTCGTCAAGCTGGCACTCACTCAGGCTGGCCACGAGGTGGTCGAGGCGAGCGACGGCCTCGACGCGCTTGCGAAGCTCGAGGCAGGCGGCGTTCGGCTGGTGATCTGCGACGTCAACATGCCCCGGATGGATGGGATCAGCTTCGTCAAGGCCATGAAGGGGCAGGCCGCGAATCGGTTCACGCCGGTCGTGATGCTCACGACCGAGGGCAAGTCCGAGCTGGTCGCACAAGGAAAGGCTGCGGGCGCCAAGGCGTGGCTCGTCAAGCCCTTCAAGCCCGAGCAGCTGCTGGGCGTCGTCAGCCAGCTGATGGGGCCCTGAGATGCTCCTGTCGAAGCTCGATGACGCGAGGCTGGTGCTCGAAGGCGAGCTCGACATCTACGCGGTCAGAGACCTGTTCGCGGTCGTGACGGCGCGAGCCACGCCTCCCACACAGGTCGACCTCACCAACGTCAAGGCGATCGACGCTGCCGGTGTGCAGGTGCTGCTGTGGCTCGAGCAACACGTGCAGCAGGCCGGTCATCGTCTGACGGTGCGGGGGGCTGGGGGCAGCGTGCGACAGGCGCTCGACTTTCTGCGGCTGTCGGCGAGGTGGGCCTCGTGAGCTTCTCGGCCGATGCGTTGCGGGGCACCTTCCTCGAGGAGGCCCGGGAGCTGTTGGCCAGCATGCAGATGGCGCTCCTCGAGTTCGCTCAGACGGGCGACCAGACCGAGACGGTGCAGGCCGTGTTTCGGGCAGCCCACACGATCAAGGGCTCCGCCGGGCTCTTCGGCCTCAATCACGTCGTTCGTTTCGCCCACACGCTGGAGTCGCTGCTCGAGTCGTTGCGGAGCGAGCCCTCGCGGTTGACCCAGGACGTGGCGAAGACGCTGCTCGACGCGCACGACGAGCTGGATCGGGTGATCGAGGCGATGACCCGTGACGAGGTGCTCGAGGCGTCTGCTGCGCTCTTCTCTCGGCTCGAGGCGCTCGGCGGCACGCAGGCACAGGTGGCGCCGACGACGCAGCAGACGAACGCGCTCCCTTCGCGTCGATGGCGGCTCGAGGTTCAGTTCGGGAGCGAGACCTTCCGCGACGGGTTCGACCCGCTGTCGTTCCTGCGCTTCCTCGAGGGGCTGAGCGAAGTGGAGGCCGTCGAGACCATCACGACCAGGCTCCCGGCCCAGGGCTTCGACCCCGAAACCTGCTTCCTGTCATTCGTGATCGAGCTGAAGACCTCTGCGCCTCCCGAGAAGGTGGTGTCGACCTTCGACTTCGTGCGTGACGGCAGCACGATCGCGATCACCGAGCTGACCAGGGCGCCCGAGGCCGCCGCGAGCGCGCCGACTCAGCCGGGCCCCGCGCCCACAGACGTGCCCATGGTGAAGGTGCCGGCCCCACGACTCGACGTGCTCGTCGACATGGTGAGCGAGCTGGTCATCGCGGGAGCCGCAGCCGAGGTCTGCGCCGCCAGCACCCGAGACCGTTCGACGCTCGAGGCGTTCGCCACCGTTCGCAAGCTGGTCGCCGGAATTCGCGACGCAGCGCTGAGCCTGCGCATGGTGCAGATCGGCGAGACCTTCAACCGTTACCGCCGCGTCATTCGAGAGGTGTCGGCGCAGCTCGGCAAAGAAGTCGAGGTCGAGCTCCGCGGCGGCGAAACCGAACTGGACAAGGCGATGGTGGCGCGGCTCGCCGACCCGCTCTTGCACATCGTGCGCAACGCCATCGACCATGGCGTCGAGGCGCCAGAGGCGCGGGTGGCCGCGGGCAAGCCGCGCGCAGGCAAGCTCACGCTCGAGGCGCAGCACCAGGCGGGGCAAGTCGTCATCGACGTCAGAGACGACGGTGCCGGGTTGAACCGCGCACGGCTGCGTCGCAAGGCCATCGAGCGCGGGCTCATCTCGGCGAACGACGTGTTGACCGACGCCGAGGTCGACGAGCTCATCTTCACGCCCGGCTTCTCGTCGGCCGACGTGGTGACCGACATCTCGGGGCGCGGCGTGGGGATGGACGTGGTGCGGCGCTCCATCGACGCGCTGCGCGGCACCGTCGAAGTGCTCTCGACCGAAGGTCAGGGCACCACCATGCGGCTGCGATTGCCGCTGATGCTCGCGATCATCGACGGCTTCCTGCTCGGAGTGGGCGAGGCGTCGTTCGTCGTGCCCTCGAAGCTGGTTCGCGAGTGTCTCGATTTTCACACGCTGCTCGAGTCGGAAGAGAACCACCGGCTCAAGCTGCGCGAGCAGGCCGTGCCCTACGTGCGCCTGCGCGAGTTCTTCGGGTTGCCGGGGAAAGCGCCGCGACGTGAGAGCGTCGTCATCATCGAGTACGGGGAGCAGACGCTCGCGCTCGTGGTCGATCGGCTGCTGGGCGTCTCGCAGACCGTCATCAAGCCCCTCGGGCCGCTCTTCACCCAGCTGCCGGGCATCGGCGGCACCACGATTCTGGGGTCGGGTGGGGTTGGGCTCATCATCGACGTGCCGCAACTCATTCGCGCCGTCAGCATGCCTGGCCATCGGGCCGCGACGTCGAACGAGGCGGCGCAGCGCTCGGTCGCAGCATCTTCACCTCATCGAGGAGTACACGCATGACAGTCTCACAACGGTTGTTGCTCCTGGCGTCGGTCTCGACACTCGGCCTGACGACGACGTCGGCAGTGGGCTTCTATCAGATGGAGCGTGTGTCGGAGACGGCGGGCTTCGCTGCCACCAACGTGGTGCCCAGCTACCGCATCCTCGCCTCCATCCTCGATCGTCTCACTGCGCTCCGCGAGACGGCGCTGCTCCACATCCTCACCACCGACGAGACGCAGATGCGTGCCCTCGAGAAGACACTCGATCAGGCGTCGGCCGACGTCGACGATGCCTTCAAGCGCTACGTGAGCACGGGCTGCGGAGGGGCGAGCTGTCTTGCCGACGAGACGGAGCGAAAGCTGATCGACAATCTCCGCGGGCGAGTGAACGCGTACAACGAGGCGCGGCTCAAGGTGATGGGGCTCTCGAGACAGAACAAGAACCGGGAAGCCGAAGCGCTGATGCACAGCACGATTCCTCCGCTCATCAGGGATCTCGACACCGCCGTCGACGACGAGCTCGAATACAACGTGAAGCTGGCTGACGCTTCGGTCGCTCGCGCTGCAGAGGCGAAGGTGTCGGCCACGCGGCTGTCGATTGCCATCACCATCGCCGCGCTGGTGTTGCTCGCGTTGCTGAGCTTGATCACCACCCGCGCGCTCCTGCGGCAGCTGGGGAGCGAGCCTCAGGCGCTCGCCGCGCTCATGCAGCGGTTGGCGGCGGGCGACCTGACGGTCGACGTGAGCCTGCGCCAGGGCGACACGAGCAGCGTGCTCGCGTCGGTGCGAGCCATGGTGGCCAAGCTGTCCGACGTTATCGGGCAGGTACGGGGCTCGGCCGACGCCCTTGCGAGCGCGTCTGAAGAGCTCAACTCCACCGCCGAGTCGGTGAGCCAGGCTTCGACCGAGCAGTCGGCCAGCGCCGAAGAGACGAGCGCCTCGATGGAGGAGATGAACGCCTCCATCGCGAAGAACAACGAGAACGCACGCGTCACGGGTGACATCGCCTCGAAGTCCGCGAGCGAGGCCGTCGAGGGTGGCCAGGCGGTGCGCGAGACCGTCGACGCGATGAAGCAGATTGCCCAGAAGATCGCGGTCATCGACGACATCGCGTACCAGACCAACCTGCTGGCGCTGAACGCCGCCATCGAGGCGGGGCGCGCCGGTGAACACGGCAACGGCTTCGCGGTGGTGGCGGCCGAGGTGCGCAAGCTCGCCGAGCGCAGTCAGGTCGCGGCGGAAGAGATCAGCCAGCTCGCGCGCTCCAGCGTCGGTCTCGCCGAGCGGGCGGGAGGCCTGCTCGACACCATCGTGCCCTCCATCAAGAAGACCGCGTCGCTGGTGCAGGAGATCAGCGCCGCCACCGTCGAGCAGAGCACGGGCGTGTCACAGACCAACACCGCGCTCTCTCAGGTCGCCAAAGGTGTGCAGCAGAACGCCGCGGCGGCCGAGCAGCTGGCGGCCACCTCTCGCAACGTGAGCGAACGTGCGCAGCGGCTGCAGTCGGCGGTCGCGTTCTTCACCGTCAATCGTCTCGCTCCCGCCGCTCCGCAGGAGCACGCCCACCTCCCACCGCCGCCTCCGCCGCCGCGAGAGAAGCCGAAGGCTCCGCCTCCACCGTCGCGGAGCAAAGACGGCTTCACGCCGCTCGACGAGGCCTCCTTCGTTCGCTTCTAGGAGACGCGCCATGGCCACCCCCCACGCCGCCGTCGGCCCCGCGAGTGCCCAGCAGAGCCGTGGCCCCGAGAAGTTCCTCACGTTTCACGTGGGCAAAGAGACGTTCGCCATGCCGATCGCGCAGATTCGCGAGGTGCTGCAGTTCGAATCGGTGACGACGATTCCCATGACGCCGGCCTTCGTGCGTGGGGTGCTGAACCTGCGCGGCGCGGTGGTTCCCGTCATCGATCTCGCGGTGCGCTTCGATCGTGCCGCCATTCAGTCGGGGCGCCGCACCTGCGTCGTCATCGTCGAGGTCAAACACGAGTCCGGCGTGGTGGTGGTGGGCGTGCTGGTCGACCAGGTGAACGAGGTGGTTGGCATCGACCAGCGCGCCATCGAGAAGGCGCCCACGTTCGGCTCGTCGGTGCGGGCAGACTTCGTGAGAGGGGTCGGAAACCTCGGGGGCCGCTTCGTGGTGGTGCTCGACGTCACGCACGTGCTCAGCGTGAGCGAGTTGGCGTCGCTGACGGGGCTCGGTGCGGCACGTGCTTGAGCTCGAGGCGCCGGCGTTGGGCGATCGCGAGTTCAAGCGGGTGTGTGCGCTGCTCGAGCAGCACAGCGGCATTCGGTACACGCCGGACAAACGTAACCTGGTGACGACGCGGCTGCTCGGCCGATTGCGTGAGCGAGACGTCGCCTCGTTCAGCGAGTACGTGCGGCTGCTCGACGACCCGACGGAGCACCACGAGGTGATGCGCCTGGTCGACGCGCTCACCACCCACGAGACGTACTTCTTTCGGGAGCCGCAGCACTTCGAGTTCCTCGATCGACACCTCGCCGAGTTGCCGACGTTGCCGAGGTCGTTTGACTGCTGGAGCGCGGCGTGTTCGTCGGGTGAAGAGCCGTACACCCTGGCCATGCAGCTCGCCGAGCGCCTGCCGCTGGGCAGCTTTCGGGTGACGGGCACCGACGTGTCTTCCGCGATGGTGGAGCGGGCGCATCGCGCGGTGTACCCGATGGCGCGAGCCCAGCACATTCCGCCAGAGGTGCTGCGCAGGTGGTGTCGGAGGGGCCAGGGCTCGTGGGAAGGGCACCTGCTCGTCGCCCGAGAACTCCGCGCGCACGTGAGCTTCCAGGTGGCCAACTTGTGCCTGCCGCAGCCCTCGCTGGGGCCGTTCGACGTGGTGCTGCTGCGCAACGTGCTCATCTACTTCGGAGCGCGAGACCGGCACGCCATCGTGCGCAATGTCGCCGACCGGATCAAACCGGGAGGGCTGCTCATCGTCGGGCACAGCGAGAGCGCGACGGGCCTGCACCCGCGCCTGCAGCCCCTGCAACCGAGCATCTACCGCCTGAGGCCCACATGAAACGCATCGGCGTTCTGGTGATCGACGACAGCGCCACCATGCGCCTCGTGTTGAAGCGTCTGCTCGACGACACCCCAGACATCGAAGTGATCGACACCGCCATCGACCCGCTCTTCGCCATCTCGAAGATGAACCGTCAGTGGCCCGACGTCATCGTGCTCGATGTGGAGATGCCTCGCCTCGATGGGCTCGCCTTCCTGAAGCGGCTGATGGAGCTTCACCCGACGCCCGTCATCATCTGTTCGTCGCTGACTGGCAGGGGAACCGAGACCGCGCTCCAGGCCTTGGCCGCCGGTGCGGTGGCGGTGTTCAGCAAGAGCGACCTGGGCATCGACGGGCTGTCGGCGGGCGAGGGCGGCCCGCTGATTCAGGCCGTTCGTGCGGCGGCGGGAGCGAAGGTGAGGCCCGCCGCGCCCACCGGTCTTCCGCGCCCCCGAGGCATGCCCCAGTCGACGGGGCCGCTGAGCGTCACCACCGAGCGGCTCGTCGCCATCGGCACGTCGACGGGTGGCACGCAGGCGCTCGAGGTGGTGCTGCCCCAGCTCTCGCGTTCCTGCCCTGGCGTGGTGGTGGTGCAGCACATGCCCCCGAAGTTCACGACCGCCTTCGCCTCTCGGCTCGACGGGCTCTGTGAGGTCGACGTGGTCGAGGTCACCGGCCGCGAGCGCGTGCTTCCAGGGCGTGTGCTCATCGCGCCCGGAGGACGGCACCTTGTCGTCAAGCGCGAGGGTGCCTACTACGTGGCCGACGTGCTTGATGCGCCGCCCGTGAACCGACACTGCCCCAGCGTCGACGTGTTGTTCCGGTCGGTCGCCAGGACCGCCGGGAGGAACGCGGTGGGCATTCTCATGACGGGTATGGGTGACGATGGAGCCCGGGGCCTGCTCGAGATGCGCCAGGCCGGTGCGTTGACCATCGCGCAAGACGAAGCCTCGTGCGTGGTGTTCGGCATGCCCAAGGAGGCCATCAACCTGGGCGCTGCCGAGCGGGTGGTGGGCCTCGACGAGGTTCCCGGCGTCATTCGTCAGGCGGCCTGACGACGGAACGTTCAGCGCGCCATGCCTGCGGGCGTGTGCGTGTTCACCACGTCAGCCGGCGCCGTCGGCATCTTCTTCGCGCCGCCCATGTGCGGGCAGGCCGCGGCCTTTCCTGCGCTCATCGCCGCGAGCTGACCGGCCGTGCGCTCCGACTCTGCTGGCCCGCCACCCGAGAGCCTCGCCCCCGCGCTCGCCAGGCCGGTCGCGGTGAACACCGAGCCCATCGCGTGCCGGGCGATGTTCGCGTCTGACTTGAGCTTCAGCGAGGCCTGCAGGGCCATCGCCTCGACGACTCCCGACCTCTGGTTCTGCATGCCGGGCGGAATGGTGCCCTGCTGGTAGAGCGTGCGCAGGTCTTCGACCTTGATGCCCGTCTTGCCGGTCGCGGGGTCTTTCTTGCCGAACACCGACAAGAGCCCGGCGAACTCGAGCTGCGCGAAGTTGAGCCCGCGCACCGACGAGTCGACGACGCCAGCGCCTGCCTTCAGATCGCGCCGGTAGTTGTCGGCGATCGCCGCGGCGAACGAGTCGGTCGTCATCACGCCGTTCTCTGCGTGCGACACGAGCGCGTCGAACTTCGCTTCGTCGAACTTCCCGTTCCTCAAGATCTGCGTGTCAGCCGGGTGGGGGACGATGCCCTCGGGCAGGTTGACGACGTTCATCTCGCGGTGCGTGAGGTTGTGGAGCACGTCGGTCGGCTTGTTGCCGATGGTGCCGATGCCCCACGTGGCTGCGCCGAGCGCCTTCGAGCCGCCGAGGTCCTTCACGGCCTTGTTCAGCTCGTCGAGGTTCACCGACCCATCTGGAGCCATCTGCACGCGGCCCTCGTTCACCAGCGCGCGCAGCACGGGACACATCACCTCGGTCTTGCCAGAGCCGGGAGCGATCGCCTGCGCCGCGACGCTCGGCTTTCGGGTCGCTCCGTTCGCCTGCCAGCCCACAGGTGTCGAGGCCGTCGGCGTGGCAGCGGCTGGTGTCGTGGTGCGCGTCTCGTTCGTGGCGCGAGGTGCAACCGTCGGGGCCTTTGGTCCAATCGTGTTCGACATGGTGTGGAG
>JAEUJR010001068.1 GCA_016793585.1 Archangium sp. | reverse complement strand
GATCGAGCGCCTGCGGGTCGATGCCGGCGTTCTTGAAAACACCGTCGAAGTCGACCTTCGCGGGCTCGACGGCACCTGCCGATGCAGTGGCGACCGGTTTCGGTGGCGCCGTGTGCACGGGCCTCGCGACCGGAGTCGCCGCGGCCACGGGCTGGGCCGCTTGAGGCGCAGACTGCTTAGCGAGCGCCGCGATCTCGTCGGCCGCAGACGGAGCTCCGTCTGAATCGGTCGAGGTCGTGGTGGGCTTCGTCTCGTCGACGCTCTCGACGAAGAGGCCCAAGATTCGTTTTCCGAGGCTCTTGTCGTCAGGCATCGCGGCGGTTTGTAGCGCTTGGGCCCCGCGCGATGAACCACAAAGCACCCGACGCAACTCGTTGAACTTCATCGCGAACACGCGGGAAATGGGTTCATTGCCTGCGCGTCACAGAGTAGGTTGCCCCACATGCCCAAGTACGAGGTGCACATCCCCGCGGCCGATCAGGGTGGCTTCAACATCACGTTGAAGGTGAACGCCGACAACTGGATGGCGGCGCTCAAGGCCGGCATGCAGAAGCTGGGCGAACAGGGCTCCGTCAGCTCGAACGTGATGGTCGACGTGCAGGAGGATCAGTCGATCCACATCACCGACAACATGAGCGGGCGCGTCTTCCGCATTCGTGAGCTGTCGGAAGAAGAGGCGCGCGCCGCGCAGGTGAAGCGCCCCTCGCAGATTCGCCCGGCCGTCGCCAAGCGGGCCGAGGCGAAGACCGACCCGGGTCGTCCCGCCGTCGCGCCCCAGGCGCCCATCGACAACGCGAAGACGCTCATCGGCCTGCAGCCTCCGGTCGTCGACAAGCAGGAGAAGACCGAGCCGATCGCCAAGCCGCTCGACACCAACAAGACGATGCCGTCGATGTCTCCCGACGAGGTCGCCAAGGTGCAGGCGGCCATCAAGGAGCAGGAGAAGAAGCAGGAGCAGGACAAGAAGAAGGCCGAGGCCGTCACCGAGCCTCCGCCCAAGCCCTTCCGCGCCTCGTCGGGCAGCCGCGTTGGCAACAAGAGCTCTCCGCGCATCGAGGTGAAGAACGAAGACGTCGAAGAGCTCGAGCACCCGGTCAAGCCAGTCACCGCGCCCATCGGCCGCCAGAAGTCGAGCCCTGCCTTCAACCAGTCGAAGCACACGGCCGAAGAGGTGCTCGCCGACGTGTTCATGCGCATCACCGAGCTCGGCGACAAGAAGGACATCACCGAGGGCATGCAGTTCGTGCTCGAGCTCGCCATGGAGAAGGTGCCCTGCGAAGCCGGCAGCGTGCTCAGCGCCGATCTCTCGTCGGGCGATCTCACCTTCATCTCGGCCGTGGGCCCGCGCGCGAAGGAGCTGCTCAAGAGCAAGGTCGTCATTCCCGCCGGCACCGGCATCGCCGGCTTCTGCTCGTTCGAAGGTGTCTCGGTCGCGGTGAGCGATGTGCAGAAAGACCCGCGCTTCTATTCGGCCGTCGGCGAGAAGATCGACTTCGAGACCAAGTCGTTGCTCTGCGCGCCGATGATGACGCACGGCCGCTCGTTCGGGTGCCTGCAGCTCATCAATCGCAAGGGCAGCCCGCAGTTCGCCGAGCACGAAGTCGGTGTGCTGGCCTACCTCGCGCACCAGGCGGCGCTGTTCCTGAACAGCCGCATCTGAAGCGCTGCAGCTGCTGACTCGAGACGCCCGGCCTCCTCATCGGAGCGCCGGGCGTCTTCGTCTCGACGTCACTTCCCGAACACGTCGACGAAGGGATCGACCGCAGCCGCGCGTGTCAGTCGCGTTGACAGCGTGAAGCTCGTCAGTCGCCCGCAGCTTCGTCGACGAGTCCGTCGGTGCCGGGCTTGATCAGCTCGTTCAACACGACCGTCGCGTAGCTGCCCGCAGGCAGCCCGAAGCGCAGCGTCACCACGTCGCCCGACGCCTCGAAGAGGGGTTCTCCGAGCCGAATGCGCAAGAGCCGCCGTGCGCCCCGGGTCTCGTCGCCTCCGGCCTTGAACGTGTCGATGGTGACGGCGTCGGCCGCGAGCACTTCGGCCTCGAGCGCGGCCGCATCACGCAGCGTCGCGCGCATCTCGGGCCCGAACATGGGGCCGGTCGGCGAGATCTCGAACACGTCGGCGCGGGCCTGGTCGACCTCGGGTGCGTCGCACACGAACTCGCCGCCCGTCTCCTGCTTCTTCAGCACGTCGCCCGAGAGCACCTTCGCGAACAGCCCGCGCTCCATGCGCAGCGCGAGCACGCGATTGAACAGCGACGACTGGTACGCCGAGAGGAACAGCTTTCGCTCGAAGCGGTCTCGATGCCGGCCGCCAGCGAGCAGAATCTGGCGGCCGCGCTCTGCGTTGTCGCCGCGTGTGCCGAACCGCTGAGCGCCGAACGCGTTGGGCACGCCGCGGGCGATCAGCTGCTCGAACGACGCCTTCGCCGCGCCGACGTCTTTCACGCCGCGCACGACCAGCGAGAACCGGTTGCCGCGCAGATGCCCGCTCTTGAGCTTGTTGCGGTGTCGAATCGCCTTGTGCACCGTGACGCCCGGCACCGTGAAGCCCTCGAGCTTCGCGACGGCCTTCCACGGCATCGACAGCCACTGAAAGGTGACGGCCTGCTTGTCTTTGAGGCCCGCCCAGCTCAGCTCTCGCTCGGTGAGGCCGACGTGGCGCGCGATGAGCCGTGCGACCTCGACCGTCGAGCGGCCACGCTTCTCGACCCACAAGAACGCGTGCTCGCCATCGGGCAGGCCGTTGGGTTCGTACGCAGGAATCTCCTCGACCTGAAAGTCCTCCGGAGACGCCTTGAACGTGCCACCGCTGCCGGGCACGTCCTTCGTGAGAAAGGGAATCGTCACGGCGTCACTTCATGTCGATGGTGCTGAGCAGCTCTTTCACGCGGCGCGCGAGCTCTTCGTCGGCGCGTGACTCGAGCAGCTCTCCGGCCTGGAACAGCAGGAAGAACATCACGTCGGAGAGCGCCTGCTTGAGCGACATGATGGGCTCGCTGCCCATTTGTCCTTCGGCTTTGAGCTGCGTGTACTGCGCGAGCACCTGCGCCTCGTCGAGGCTGCCATCGGGCAGAAACGACAGCCCCGTCAGCACGCGAGAGGTCGAGACGCCCGACCCACGCAGCGCCGCGTTCGCCGACGCGAGGAACATGTCGAGCTGCCCGCGGTGGGCGACCTCGTCACGCACCTCGCGGAAGATGAAGTTGAAGACGTGCAGCACCTTGCGCTCGTCGATGGCCGGCGGCGGCCACGGCACCTGCGCCATCGGGTCGGGCGGCGGCGGAATGGGCTCGGGCGGCGCGGCGGGTTGCTGCTGCTGCGGGGGCGGGCGAGGCGCCGAGGCGACGGGCGCTGCCACCACGGCTGCGGCCGACGTCTGCGACACCTGCACGTAGTGGCCTTCGAGCAGCCGGTAGATGATGCGCGTCGCGTCGAACTCCGACACCTTCTGCTGCTGGCCGAGCTCGATGACCGTCTTCACGCCATCGACCGCCGAGAGCATGGCGTCTTCTTCGGGCTCGAGCTTGCCGTCTGACGGCTTCTTGCGAACGACGAAGAGCTTCCCGTGGGGAATGCGCTTTCTGAACTGCGCGAGCTCGTCGATCTTTCGAATGCTGTCCATCAACAGGCCCTGCATCGACAGGGACAGGTTGTGCACCAGCGCCTTCTCGTCGAGCTCCTGGTCGA
>JAEUJR010001046.1 GCA_016793585.1 Archangium sp. | reverse complement strand
CTTCACGTGCTTCTTCTGGAGCGCCGCCTCCTGCTTCGTCTCGGCCGGCGTCAGCGGCTCGCCGCGCGCGCGCTTGAACTGCAGCGTCATGAACTCACCGCGCGGGTCGCCCACCTCGAGCAGCGCATCGGCGTAGACCTCACGCACGCCGTCATCGTCCGGGCGCTCGTAGACCGCCGCGAGCAGCTCCTCGAGTGACTGGCCCGACTTCGTCTTCGGCCCCGTCGGAGCCGCCTTCGCAGCGGGCAGCATCGCGAGCTGCTTCGTCACGTCGGCGTGCGGCACCGTGGCGAACCGCTCCGAGAGCGTCGCGACGAGCGCCTGAACACGACGCTCCATCGCCTCACCCATCTTCGTGCGGCCGAAGGTGGCCTGATAGTCCTTCGCGAGCGGCTTCAGCGCGTCGAGCGTGCGCGGGTCGGCGTGACGGTCGGAGAGTTGCTCGTAGAGCGAGGTCCAGAACTCGCGCGACGACTGCGCGGTGAACGGCGGCGTGACGATGAGGCGAGTCAGCGCTGCGGCGACGCGTGGGTCCGGCCCCAGCTTCTCGAGCTTCTGAATGCGCGAGAGTGAGTCGGCGAACTTCCCGTCAGTGAGTGTCGAGAGAAGTGCGACGAGGTCGAACTGCTCCGCGTCGGCCCGCGTGAGCTGCCACGACTTCGGCGGCGGAAGCTGCGCAGACACGCGCTCGATGAGCTCGGCAAGCTCGGGCGCGCGTTCATCCTTCCAGCGCGCCAGGAGCGGCTCGAGCGCCTTCGCCCACTTTCCACTCGAGAGCTGCTTGGACCCGTCGTCACCCGCGCTCTTCTTCGGAGGCGGTGGCGGCGGTGAAGGGGGTGCAGCCTTCGGCGGAGCCTTCTTCTGAGGCGAAGGTGCTTCCTTCTTCGGCGACACTGGAGCCGACGCCGTCTTCGTCGACGCCACGGGCGCCGAGCCCAGCATCATCGCGACGTCTTCGTCCGTGAGCTGCCGTGGCGTCTGCAGCGACATACCGAGCGCGCCCTTCGTCGCCGAGATGCCGGTGTTCGAGGTGAATCGAATGCTCCCGCGCAGCGCGCTGATGTTCGCAATCGGTCGCGTGTTCGCCTTCGCCACCCACGCCTTCCCATCGTGCTTCGGCGACTCCAGCACCGCGACGAGCCACAGCTGCTCATCAGGCGGACGCACCGTGACGAGGAAGAGCCGACCACCACCCCGCAGCGGCTCGAGCGCTTTGTTGGTGCTGACGTAGCGGTCGATGGCCAACACCTGGCCCACCGCTGCATTCCGGTTGTCGGCTTCGAACACGGCCTTGCTGACGATGGCGAGAAGGTCGGGCATGCGCGCGACGGTAGTACGGGCGGGCATCTTTCCCTCGTGCGCAACGACGCCACGGTTACAGTGCGCCCCGCACATGCTGACACCACTGCTCGCGCTGCTCCTCGCCGCGCCGCCCGCTGCTCCCGCTGACACCGACGTTCTCCTCGATGCGCTCACCGCCGAGCTCGCCCGCAGCAAGAAGGGCCTGCCCGGAGAGAAAGACGCGCCGCTCTATTACCTCTCGTACCGGGTCACCGACGGTGAGTCGTGGGGCGCTTCGGCCAGCTTCGGCGCGCTCGAAGGCCAGGCCTCGCGCAGCGGCAAGCTCGTCGGCCGCGTTCGCCTGCTCGACGTCATCGCCCGCGTCGGCACGCGCGACCTCGACAACACGCACAAGGTTCGCGGCGGCTTCGACTTCGACTTCGGTGGTGGCGGCCGCTCGCTGCCCATCGAAGACGACAAGAACGCGCTCGAGGTCGCGCTGTGGAAGGCGACCGACGAGGCCGTGCGCGGCGCGACGAAAGACCTGCTCAAGGTTCGCGCCAACGTCGCGGTGAAGGCCGCCGAAGAAGACAAGGCGCCCGACTTCTCCACCGACAAGCCGCAGCAGCGCCTCGAGCCGAGGGCCAGGCCGCTCGCCGACGTGCTCGACCGCACCGCCTGGGAGGAGCGCCTCAAGCGCCTCTCGGCCGCGTTCAAGACGCACCCGCAGATTCTCCGCTCGTCGGTGTCGATGCAGGTCTCGTCGATGACGCACTTCTTCGTCGACAGCGAGGGCGCGAAGCTGCGTGAGCCGCGCTTCTTCGCTCGCCTCGGCGTCTGGGGCACCGTGCGCGCCGACGACGGCATGGAGCTCGACTTCTACGACGCCGCCGAGGCCACCTCGCCCGACGCGCTGCCTTCGGAGGCCGAGTTCGAGAAGCGCGTCGCCCGCGCCATCGAGCGCCTCGAGGCCCTGCGCGCCGCGCCCGCCATCGAGCCCTACGTCGGGCCCGCCATCATCACGCACCGCGCGGCCGGCGTGTTCTTCCACGA
>JAEUJR010000258.1 GCA_016793585.1 Archangium sp. | reverse complement strand
CACCACGTGCGCCGACGACACTGTCACGGCGCTCTCGACGCCACGGGCGATGAGCTTGCTCCACTGGTGCCGCCCCTGAGGGTCGAACCGAACCAACACGGTGCTCGTCGCCGAGAAGGTGGCGGTGTCTCCGACGAGCGTGCCGCCGCCCCAGTCGGTGGCCGCGTAGCTCTCGGCGATGACGAAGGTGGAGCCGTCGCTGCTGCCCACGGCGTTGCGAATGAAGCCCCGGCCCGTCATCACGCGCGTGGTGGCCAGCGTCGTCGGGTCGAGCGCGGCGACGAACTCGAAGGCCGACAGCCCGGCGCCCGCAAAGATGCCGCCCGTGCCGAGGTCGAGCGTTCCCGAGAACGAGCCCGAGAGCAGCAGCCGGCCGTCGGCTGCGCGGGTGAGCCCCTTCGTCGAGGCCGTTCCTCCGGTGGAGTTGAAGACGCGCCCGTCGACGAACGTGCCGGCGGCGTCGTAGCGCAACACGAACGTGCTCCACTGAAAGTTGGCGGCGGTGCCGCGCAGGCCTTCGATGGTGGCCGGCCCCCGCACCCAGAACGCGACGACGAGCCGGTTCATCGAGTCGAAGGCGACGCCCCCGAGCGAGTCATCGGCGCCGCCGCCGAGGCGCTTGGCGAAGCGCGGCTGGCCGTTGGAGCCGAGCACGGCGACGTACACGTCATTGGAGCCACCACGACTGGGGAGTGACGCTCCCAACGAGAAGGTGCCGCTCACCGAGCCGCCGATGGCGATGTCTCCCGTCGAGGCCGTCGCGACGCTCGAGACGGTGGCGGTGCCCGGCCATGAGGTGCCCGACTGCAACACGCCCTGCCCGTCGTACCGAATGACGCACGGCCCCGACGCAGTGGTACGCGCCGTGCCGCCCAGCTTCGCGCCGCCCGGGCAGACGCCACCGCTCACGAGCCCACCTGACGGGTCGAAGGCGAGCGCGTCGGGCTTCTCGTCGATGACGAAGCTCCACAGGTGCTGGCCCTGCTCGTCGAAGCGCGCGAGAAAATTGCCGCCCGTCGTCAGCGCGCTCCCTCCGAGGTTCAGGTTGCCGCCCCAGGTCGCGCCGCTCATCGCGAACCCACCGCTCGGAGCGCCTGCCAGCGACAGCTGCTCCGCGCGGCCGTTGGTCGCCGTCGAGAAGGTGTGCACGCCCGACGGCAGCGGGCTGCCCACGTGCGGCTGGAAGTCGAAGCGCAGCATCATGTTCGTGTCGGCGGGCACGCTGCACTTGCCCATCGCCGTTCCGCACCGCGACGTCTGCAACGCGAGGCCACCGAGCTCGCTCTGCACGACGTTCGCCGTGAAGGTGCGGCCAGCGGCGCCGGTGTTCACGCAGTCAGGCGCGCAGACGCCCTGCGCTCCATCGCTCGTCCACGAGACGGCGCCGGGGCCGCCACCGACGACGACCGTCACGGTGGTGTTGGGAGCCAGGCCTCCGCCAGACGCCACGCCGCCCGCGCTCGAGCCGCCTCCTGCGCTTCCACCCGCCGCATCGCCGCCCGCAGCGCCACCAGCCAAGCTCACGCCGCCCGCGCTGCCGCCGCCCTGCGCCACCGAGCCACCACCAAACCCGCCTCGCGCGATGCAGAGCCCGCTCGCGCACGTGTTCTCGGCCGCGCAGCCGGTGCAGACGTTGCCAAAGACACCGCAGGCCGAGTCGGTGGTTCCCGACAAGCAGCGGCCGTCGGGCGTGCAGCAGCCACCACACGTCGACGCGCAGGAAGGAGGCTGTGACGGCCCGCACGCAGCCAACAGGAAGACGAGGGCCAGCTGAATTCCGAAGAAGACGGCTCGTTGATTCGGCTTCGAGTGTTCGCGCATACGGGCCGCCCCAGACGGAGGGCCGCGTGCGGAATTCACGCACAACGACGCTTTCTCACTGACGAAGACGAGTCACTCAAGGGCACGCAGGCGCGAGCGGAGGCAACGACCGCCACCACGTCGAGCCCTTCTCTCCCGCGAGCGGCTCCACGGGCTCACCGAGCAGCGGCGTCACCACCGAGACGTTCGTCTTCGCCGCTTCGGTCACCAGCGTCTCGGGTGGCTCGTTCCACGCGTGCAGCCCGAGCTCGAACGTCGCCCAGTGAATCGGCAGCAGGTGCGTCGCGCCCAGCATCGCGTGCGCCTCGAGCGCTCCCCTGGGCCCGAGGTGAATCGAACCCCACGCCGGGTGCCACTGGCCGATCTCGAGCATCGAGAGGTCGAACGGGCCGTACTTCTCCTTCACCTGTTTGAACTGCTCGGTGAGGCCGGTGTCACCCGAGAAGAAGACGCGGTGCGTGGGGCCCACCAGCGTCCACGACGTCCACAGCACACGGTTGTTGCCGAAGCCACGACGGCCGGTGAAGTGCCGCGCGGGCGTCGATGCGATGACGAGACCGGTGGGCAGCGTGTGCTCCTGCCACCACTCGAGCTCGACGATCTGCGCCGCCGGAACGCCCCATGCCTCGAGGTGCGCGCCTGCGCCGAGCCCCACGTGAATCGGCACGCCCTTCTTCGCGAGCGCCCGCAGGCTCTCCATGTCCATGTGATCGTAGTGGTCGTGCGAGACGACGACGGCGTCGACGTGCGGCAGGTCTTCGAGCGCGAGCGG
>JAEUJR010000869.1 GCA_016793585.1 Archangium sp. | reverse complement strand
CGCCCCCACGCCGTTCCTCACGTACTTCGAAGACGACGCGCGCCCGCAGACGAAGCTCGATCGCGACGTGGGCAATGGCCAGGGCATCAGCATCGGCCGGCTGCGCACCGACGCGGTGTTCGACTGGCGCTTCGTGGCGCTCTCGCACAACACCGTGCGTGGCGCCGCAGGTGGCGCCGTGCTTACGGCCGAGCTGCTCAAGGCCGAAGGCTGGCTCAGCGCGAAGTGACGTTCAGAAGGTGACCATCGCGGCCAGCTCTCCTCCCCGCGCGAGGCGCCGGCCGCTGGTTCGCGTCGCGTCGAAGTCGGTCAGCTGGTGCTCGGAGTCGAGCAGGAAGCCCTCGAGCATGAACGCGAGGTGCTTGTTGAGCCGCAGCTCGTAGCCCAGCGTTCCACCCGCGTTGTGCAGCAGCCCCGGCCCCGTGCCCGCGAGCACCGCCGTCGCCATCGACGGCATCGAGCCATCGGCCGGCATCGACGGGTACGAATACGAGGGCCGCACCGCAGCGCGGTTCAGCACGCGCGCGAGGCCCACCGTTCCATAGACGAAGTGCATGTCGGTGAAGCCGTGCCGCGCCGAGAGAAAGCCGCCCCACTCGTCGACGTCCTGCGGGCCGCCGAAGCCCAGACTCAACAGCCCGATGTTGGCCATGTTGCGGCCGAGCGAGAGCTCGCCCCGCAGCGTCGTGCGACCGAACGTCACGTCAGCGAACCCCGTCACGCCACCCGAGAGCGCGCGCCGCTGGCTCGACGTTCCAAACCCGAGGAGCAACGACGTGGCGATGCCCGACACGCCCACGCGCCCCTTGCCGACGAGATACGAGCCTCGCACCGCGAACGTCGGCACGCCCGAGAGCTCGTACGCGCTGTCCTTCGCGGTGGTGTTGGCGCCCTCCATGCCGACGGCGCCGGCGAGCTCGAACCCGCCCACGACGCCGATGGCCTTCACCTGCTGGCGCATGAACGCGATGTTCCCCGAGAGGAACCGCGTGCCCACCAGGTTGGCGCCGTGCGCGTTCACCGGTGCGTGCAGGTCCCAGTCCTGGCCCGCGACGATGGAGAACTGCGGCGTCGGGGCCCACTCGATGCGCGCGATGCGCAGGCGCGGCAGCGACACCACCGTCGGCGACGCCTTCGAGAAGTCGATGAAGTCGACCTCGAGCTGCCCACGCACCTGGCCCGCTTCGTTCACCGCGAGGCCCAGCCGCGACTGCGCGACCTGAAAGGTGAGCCGCGGGTCGCCGGGCGAAATCGAGACGACTGGATTCCCCGCTGCCGTCACTGCGCTCGCGTTGGGCTGGCCGAAGGACTCCACCGCGCCCGACGAGGGAATGACCGCGGGCTTCAGCGTCGCGTACGGCCGCAGCATGCCGAGCACGGTCTCGACCGCAGACGGCGGCTGCTGAACGCTGGCCGCGGGCTTCGGCGGCTCTTCGGCCCACCCCTGCTCCGAGAGCATCAACAAGACGATGGCCATGCGTTTCATGAGCGGCTCCCGGCGTCGTCGAGCGCGCGTGTGCCCTCGATGAGGTGGTGAAGGTCGTGCACGACGTCTCTGAGCGAGGTCGCCTGGCCGTTGAGCTCCTGCGCGGCGCTGGCGATCTCTTCGGCGTTCGCGGCCGTGTGCTGGGTGGAGGTGTCGAGCGCGCGCAGGCCGTGCCCGACCTCGCCAATGTTCTCGGCCTGCTCCGACGAGGCCCTGGCGATGCCCATGAGCAGCTCACCGACCTGCCGCACGTCGTTGGCCAGCACCGTGAACCCGGCGCTGCTGCCGGTGACGAGGTTCGTGCCCTCGGAGATGCCCGACACCGTGCGGTCGATGAGGTCGGCGCTCGTCTTCGAGGCCTCGGCGCAGCGCATGGCCAGCGCGCGCACCTGCTCGGCCACCACCGCGAAGCCCGCACCCGCCGCGCCTGCCCGGGCCGCTTCGATGGCGGCGTTCAGCGCGAGCAGGTTCGTCTGAAACGCGATGTCGTCGATGGTCTTCACCACCTTGCTCACCTCACGCCCCGTCTCGGTGACGCGCCCCATGTGCGCGGTGACGTCTGCGAGCTGGCGCGTGGCGAGCTCGACCTGCTCGGTCGTCGCACGCATCAGCCGCTGCACCTCGTTCGCGTCGTTCGCGTTGCGCTTCGTTCGAGACGACACGCCCTCCATGGCGGTCGACGACTGCTGCAGCGCCGAAGCAGACGAGATGGAGTCGTGCGCCAGCGACTCCGACACGCGCGCGACCATGTGCGACGCGTCGGCGACGTGGGCGCTGCCCTCTTCGAGCGACTCGATGGCCTGCTCGAGCGGCTTCGAGATGCGACGCGCGACCACGATCGACATGATCAGCGAGGCCAGCAGACCGAGCGTCGAGATCACCGCGGCGATGAACACGACGGCGTTCACCCGTGCGCGCACGTCGTCGGTGTACACGCCCGCGCCGATGATCCAGCCCCAGCGCGGCATCAGCTTCACGTACGAGGTCTTGGGCACCGGCGCTTCGGAGCCCGGCCTGGGCCACAGGTAGTCGACGTGCGCCTCGTGCGTCGGTGACGCGTTCACGCCCTTCACCATCTCGATGAACAGCAGCTTGCCCTTCGGGTCTTTCTTCGCCGACAGGTCCTGCCCGTCGAGCGCCGGGTTCATCGGGTGCATCACCATCGTCGGGTGCAGGTCGTTCACCCAGACGTAGTTCTCGCCGTCGAAGCGCAGCCGCTTGAGGTGGTCGAGCGCCGCGGCCTGGGCCTGCGCCCGCGTCATCGTGCCCTTCGCCTCGAGCTCTTCGTACAACGAGACCTGCGAGACCGCGGCCTCGACGGCGGCCTGGGGGTACTCCGATCTCGCGTCGAGCAGGAGCGCTCGGAAGCGCCAGGTCGTCCACGCCAGAACGGCCGCGATGACCAGGTTCGAGATGATGATCAGTGTGACGATGCGCCTCTTCAGACTCGACGTTCGTTTCTCGCCTCGTTCGTTCATGCAGATCCCCTGAACCGGGCTTTGCAAGCTCGGCTCCAGCGAGCATCGAAGAGGGAAGTCAGCGAACTCTGTTGAGGGGCTGCTGAGATGGTGGCTCAGCGAGAACCCGCCCCATTGTCAGCAGGGTGACGCAGCGTTGATCGACGTCACCGCAGCAGTGCGGACGCTGTGGGCCGATGTCGGGCAGGGTTTGTGCTTGGTCAAGCAACAGCCTTCTGCGAAATTTCCACTCCTGTTGTCCACCGGGAGCTGCGCCATGTTCGACCGTAGGCACGCGCTGCTCGTGGCGACGCTCTTCGTTTCTTCACTCGCCCACGCCGAGAGCGGCAGGCTGAACCTCAACGCAGACCTCGGCCTCGCAGCGCCCTTCACGGGTCGCTACGGCACGGCCTCGAACCCGACGTACGTGGCGCAGGCGCTGGGCCCGCAGCTCACGCTCGGCGTCGACTACCAGTTCGTGCGCCCGGTCGCGCTCGAGGTCATCGCCGAGGTCGGGGTTCAATTCCTGCCGTCGTGGTTGTCGATTCGAAACCTCGAGAAGCTGCCTGCGGCGGTGGTGATGGGCGGGCTCGGCGCTGGCGGGCGCTTTCGTTTCCTCGACACCGATGCCGGCAACCTCTGGGCCTCGGCGCACGTGGGCTTTCGCGTACTCGACGGGGCGCAGTTCGCCGTCGACGCGGGCGTGGGCTACCAGTTCTCGCTCACCTCACGGCTCGCGCTCGGGCCCTTCCTGCGCGGTGAGCTGCTCACGCCGAACGCCACCTCGAGGCGCGGGAGCACGGTGCTCGTCGCGCTCGGCGTCGGCGGCTCCTTCGAGCTGATGCCCTTCGTCGTCGCGCCGCCTCCGCCCGTCGACGACGACGGTGATGGGTTGACGAACGACGCCGAGCTGCAGGTGCACCACACCGACCCGGCGCGCGCAGACACCGACGGCGATGGCGTGCGAGACGACGTCGAGGTCGCGAACAAGACCAACCCGACCACGAGCGACTCCGACGGCGATGGGCTGCGCGACGACGTCGAGCTGGCGAGCCAGACCAACCCGCTGCTCGCCGACACCGACTCCGACGGCGTGCGCGACGACGCCGAGCTCGCGAACAAGACGAACCCGCTCGTCGCCGACACCGACGGCGACCGGCTGAGCGACGGCGAGGAGCTGGCGAACAAGACGAACCCGCTCGTCGCCGACACCGACGGCGACGGCCTGCGCGACGACGTCGAGGTGCTGGGCAAGACGAACCCGCTGCTCACTGACACCGACGGTGATGGAAAGCCCGACGGCGAAGAGGACGCGAACCACAACGGGGTCGTCGACGCTGGAGAGACCGACCCGCGCGTCGCGCCGCCGCCCGACACCGATGGTGACGGCCTGCCCGACCCCTCCGACAACTGCCCGGCCGTCGCTGGGCCCGTCGACAACCGCGGCTGCCCGAAGGAGACGAAGCAGCTCGTCGTCATCACGAAGGAGAAGCTCGAGATCCTCGAGAAGGTCTACTTCAACACCCGCGACGCCTCGGTGCTGCCGAAGTCATTCCCGCTGCTCGACCAGGTCGCGGCGATTCTCGGCAGCCACCCCGAGCTCAAGCGCCTGCAGATTGAAGGGCACACCGACAACGTCGGCAACGCCGAGAAGAACCTCAAGCTGAGCCAGGACCGCGCGAACGCCGTCTTCAACTACCTGTCGAAGAAGGTCGACCCGCAGCGCCTCGAGCCCATCGGCTACGGCCAGGCGCGCCCCGCAGACAGCAACGACACGCCGGCCGGTCGCGAGAAGAACCGGCGCGTCGAGTTCAAGATCGTCGGCACCGAGAACCCCGCCACGCCGTGAGCCAGGCGGGTGAACGTCTTCAGCGAAGGCTGGAGCGGAAGGAGCGCATCGTGAGGTCATCTCTGTCTCCGCGGGGGGCCGTCGTCGGGCTGCTGCTGCTCGGAGCCGTGTCGGGCTGTCAGTGCGGCACGCGCCCGGTGCCCGACCAGGTGAGCTCCGGCTTCCAGATGAGCCGCGACTCGCTCTCGTTCCCGAACTTCGCGGCCGGCTACGACGGCTCCGAGCTCGACGTCGACGGCATGAAGCGCATGTTCGGCGACCAGGTGTGCGTCGCGGGCACCTCGCCGTGCGAGCTGACGAACGGCGCGCGCACCTTCATGGAGAACGCGAACACCGCCATGTCGGGCGGCCGCTGCGAGGGCTTCGCGGTGCTCGCCGACCTGATGGCCGCGAAGAAGGTCGACGTGACGACGTTCGGCGCGAAGACGGCGCGCGAGCTCGTGCTCGACGAGAACCCCGCGCTCCAGAAGGAGCTCGCCTACTGGTTCGCCACCCAGCTCGTGCCCAGCGCCGTCGGCGCGAAGACGAAGACGTACACCGCGCGTGAGGTGCTGCCCGTGCTCGCCGACTCGTTCGACGAGGGCGCCTCCGAGCACTACCGCATCGGCATCGTGCGCAAGGTGGGGAAGATCATCACCGGCGGGCACTCGTTGACGCCCATTGGCTTCACGCGCGACCCGTCGGCGGCCGGTGTGTACTGGCTGCGCGTCTACGACAACAACCACCCCGACGTTGAGCGGCTGATGAAGCTCGACACGGTGAAGAACCGCTGGGAGTTCGAGGCGTCGACGAACCCCGACCAGCCGTCGCGGCTCTACTTCGGCGACTCGAGCAACGACAACCCGCTCTATCTCGCGCCCATCTTCTCGCGGCAGGGCGCGCTCCCGTGCCCGTTCTGCGAAGGCGGCGGCGCGCAGGTCGTCACCACCGGCGGCGCGCAGCCCTCCATCACGACGCCGTCAGGGACGGTCGGCGTCACCGACGGCACGCTCAGCGCCGCGAGCGGCACCTCGCTCACGCCGTCGTTCTCCGACCCGACCGACGCCGAGGGCGTCAGCTTCGTCATCGGGCTCAGCGCCGAAACGATGTCGTCGATGGGCGACCTCTCGGTGCAGGTGACGTCGCAGGGTGACCCGCAGAACCCCGACGGCTTCCAGTCCATCGGGGTGCAGCGGCGCGACCTCTTCACGCAGGCGAGCGGGCTGCTGGTCACCGCGGCCGACACGTTCACCGCCACCTCGCGCGGCGGCACGTACACGAACGCGTCACGCTCTCCGCTCCAGCTCACCACGCGGCTGCCGACGGGCATGGGGGTCGTGTCGGTCACCGCCTTCGTGACGGGAGGCTCGGACTCCGTCAGCGCCTCGGTCGACCCGGCGAGCGGCGCGCTCACGCTGCAGCTCACCGGCGCGATGGGCGCCAACGTCGGCGTCACGGTGCAGGGCACGACGAGCGGCGGCAACACGCGCGCGGCTCAGTTCTTCTTCACCAGCCAAGGCACGGCGACGCTGCAGGCCGACACCACGACGTGGATGCAGGGCGGCCAGCTCACCGGCTCCCTCGACAACGGCGGCCAGCGCACCACCGTCACCAACGCGTGCACCGACGGCGTGAAGTCGGGTCTCGAGACCGACGTGGACTGCGGCACGGCGTGCAACGTCGGCTGCGGCGTCGGCAAGAGCTGCAGCGCTGATGGCGACTGTGGCTCCGGGCTCTGCCACCCGACGTCGAAGGTGTGCATCACCGACGCCTGCGAAGACACGCGGCAGAACTTCGGAGAGACGGGCGTCGACTGCGGCGGGCCCTGCGCCCCGTGCGCCGTCGGGCTGGGCTGCCGCGCCTCGAGCGACTGCGCCGCCCCCTCACTGCATGACTGCGTGGGAGGAACCTGCACGCGCGTGTACACGATTGGCGCGGCGGTCAGCTTCCCCGCCGAGCTCAGCGGCGGCCTCGGCACCGAGCTGCAGCTTGCCAACGGCACCGATCGCATCACCGTCGTCTCGTCGGGCAGCTTCCCGTTCCCCACCCGCACCACGGGGCCCTACGCCGTCACCATCGCGCGGCAGCCGCAGCAGGCCGAGTGCAGCGTCGGCATGGGCAGCGGCACGGCCTCGGCCGACGTCTTCGTCGCCGTCTCGTGCGTGCGTCGCTTCACCATTGGCGGCACCGTCAGCGGGCTCCCGCTCGGAGAGTCGGTGACACTGTCGAACAACGGCGCCAGCCCGCTCACGCTCACCAACGACGGGCCCTTCGTCTTTCCGCTCCAGCCGACGGGCGGCTACGCCGTCACCGTGAGCACGCAGCCAACGAGCGCCACCTGTGTGGTGACGAACGGCGCGGGCCCGGCGCCGACGAGCGACGTCACCACCGTCTTCGTCTCATGCAGTCAGGCGCCGACGTATTCCATCGGCGGCACGGTCTCGGGTCTGGGCGCCGGCAAGACGCTCGTGCTCGACAACGACGGCGACCAGCGCAGCGTGACGATGAACGGCAGCTTCACCTTCACCAACCGCGTCACCGGCGCGTACAGCGTCACCGTCGCCACGCAGCCCGCGGGCCAGCAGTGCCTCGTCACCAACGACACCGGCACCGCGACGGCCGACGTCACCAACGTCACCGTCGTCTGCACGGACCTGTACACGATTGGCGGCACGCTCTCGGGCCTCGGCGCCAGCAACACGGTGACGCTCTCGAACGCGGGCGAGCAGCTGCCGCTGACGATGAACGGCGCGTTCCAGTTCACCACGCCCGTCGCCGGCCCCTACGCCGTCACCGTCTCGACGCAGCCCTCGGGCCAGACGTGCACCGTGCAGAACGGCTCGGGCACGGCGACGGGCAACGTGACGAACGTGACGGTGACGTGCCTCGGCGCCCCCGGCCGTGACACCAGCTTCGGCACCGGCGGCTTCACGCGCGTGGCGCTCACCGCCAACTTCGACTCGTGGCAGGCCATGGTGGTGAACCCCGACGGCACCCTGGTGCTCGCGGGGGCGACCGAGGCCGTCTCGGGCTCGACGCAATGGGTCGTCTCGAAAGTGACGGCGGCGGGCGCCCTCGACACCACGTTCGGCGTCAGCGGGCACCGCGCCGTCACCGCCGGCACCGGGCAGGAGCAGGCCAACGCCATCGCCCGCGACAGCCTGGGCCGCTACCTCGTCGCGGGCTCGTTGCAGGGCACGTCGAACCTCGACATCGCCGTCGCGCGACTGACGACGGCGGGCGCGCTCGACACCACCTTCGGCACCAACGGCGTCGCGCGCTTCGACCTCGGTGGAGAAGACATCCTCCAGGGGCTCGCCCTCGACTCGATGGGCCGCGTCGTGGTGGTGGGCAAGCAGGGCCTCGTGGGTGGAGACCTCGTCGTCGCGCGGCTGACCGCGGCCGGTGCGCTCGACACCACGTTCGCCACCAACGGGCGCTACCTGCCCGTCACCGGCACGGGAGAGGAGCTCAGCGGCGTCGTCGTCGACGCGTCGAACGCCGTCATTGCCGTCGGCCTGCGCGACCAGGACTCGCTGGTGCTCAAGCTCACCGCGGCCGGCGCGCCTGACACCACCTTCGGCACCGCGGGAGAGGCCGTCGTCGACCTCTCGACCGGGCTCTTCGGCGACAAGCTCGAAGCGGTGGCGCTCGATGGCACGCGCATCGTCGCCGCGGGCACCAGCCTCGACTCGGGCGCGTCGAACTTCGTCATCGCCGGCTTCACCGCGGCGGGCGCGCTCGACAGCGGCTTCGGCGCTGCGGGCATCACCGTCATCGGCGGCGCGACCGAGATGGAGGCGCTGCACGCGCTGACGCCGAGACCGGGAGGTGGTTGGTACGCCGCCGGCGCCACCGACTCGAGCGCCGCGGTGCTGCGCTTCACGGCGGGCGGCGCGCTCGACACCACCTTCGCCACCAACGGGCAGTTCACCGACGCGTTCGGTGGCTCTGCCAACGCCTTCGCCGCCGCCGTCGACGGCGTCGGCCGCATCGTCATCGCAGGCAGCTTCGCCGCAGGTGCCGGCGCGAGCGACCTTGGCATCGCGAGGATCAACCCATGAACCGACCCTTCCTGCTGGCGATGAGCCTCGCGCTGCTGCTGACGGCGGGCTGCGCAGAAGACCCGGTGCCCGAGGCGCCGCCGCTGTTCTCTGCGTACGACCCGACGGTGCAGTGCCCCGCCGGTGAAGTGGGGTGGGACCTGTCGACGGGGGGAGGGCTCGACCCGCTCCAGCGCAACTCCGTCGGCGACGTCATCAAGCTCATCAACTCGAACCTCACCAACTGCGGCGTCACGGGCACCGAGCTGCGCCAGGCCTGCGACGGCGAGAGCGAGTGCACGAAGGCGGTGACGTGCGCCGACTCGGCGGTCGACGTCACCTACGTCTGCGGCACCGAGGCGGCGACGTACACCGCGCGCGTCGAAGGCGTCGGCGCAGACCGCTTCCTGCGCATCAGCTGCGGCATGCCCATCACCGTGCTCAAGGCCTTCTATGCGCCGACGTCGCCGACGCCGGCCGACATCTCTGGCGCGCTCGCGGCGAGGTGCTCGGGCAAGCGGCGCTGCTCCAACGGCGCGTCGGGTTACTCGCTCAACAGCTTCGTCGACCCCGCGCCGAACCAGCCGAAGACGGTGAAGGTGACGTACCGCTGCGGCATCGAGCCGGCCGAGCGCATCGCCGAGGTCGACGACTTCACGCTCGACTTCTACTGCCCGCTCAACGCCACGAAGTTCCCCGTGCGCGAGAACATCAAGGTGGTCTCGGCCGAGCCGCGGCTCGAGTCGTACTCGGGCCACCAGGACAACCTCGCGTGGGCCGCCGAGCTGAAGGCGCAGATCGCGAAGACGTGCGATGGCAAGCCGCAGTGCGAGGTGAGCTTCACTGGCCTTCGCGCGAACGGCTCCGACCCGAAGGGCTCGTGGGCCGCCGTGCGCGACATCAACCGCAACTGGGTTCTCAAGGGAACCGACGCGATGGGCTGGCCCGACGAACGGCGTCTGTCCACGGGCGGCACCACCCTCATCGGAGGGAACTACCTCATCCTTGGGTACACCTGCGGCGCGGGGAACTACGTCAACTACAAGGCCATCGACCCGACCGCCCCGCCGCCGAACGAGCGCGTCACCATTCGCTGCGGCGACTTCGTCACCGTGACGGGCCTCGACACGAAGCGCTACGGCGAGCGCACGTTCTCGCCCAACCCCATCATGCTGGCGGCGACGAAGGCACGCTGTGACGGGCGTCGCGTCTGCACGCCGCCCGCCTACTTCGGCCGCTCCGGCCCCGGGTCGTACACGGGCCCTGACGGAGGGCAGCAGAGCATCGGAGAGTACGGGCGGTTCCGCTACACGTGCGGCGACCTCACCAACAGCGTCTCGGTCGAGAAGGAGATCGACTACTACGGCGCCATCAACCCCGCCGACCTCGAGTGCCCGCCTGCTGCCGGCGACCTGCTCGCGACGGGCGTGCAGCTGGTCTCGGTGACACCCGACTCGCGCACCCTCGAGGTGAGCCGGCTGTGCGGCGGTCGTACCGTCTGCTCCGCGCCGGCGGGCGTCACGGCGACGTACCGTTGCGCCGATGACCCGCAGACGAAGACGTCGTCGCCAGAGATGAACTGCGGCACGCTCGTCACCCCCACGGCCGTCACCAGCAGCAGCTACGCCTGCTACCAGCGCCCGTCGGCGGCCAACTGCGCGAACCAGCGCGGCACGTGCAAGTTCTACCCGCAGTACGCGAGCGACTATGGGCGCTCGACCTGCGGCAACATCACCTTCAGCTACACGTGCGGTTGTGACCCGACGGTGCGAACGAAGACGTACACCCCGCGCTCCGACGGGCTGCCGGTGTTTCACAACAACCTCAACATGCCGGTCGAGCTGACGTGCCCGCCGGTCGCCACCTCGTGCACCCGCAAGGGGTGTGTGCCGGTGCGCTGCACGGGCGCGACGCGCCGCAACGCCGACCTCGCCTGCGTGCCCGACAGCTCGCTCAAGCCGACGCACTTCGCAGCCATGCCCGCGGTGAACGACTGGGTCTCGTTGCCCGACGGTGGCACCGACCCGCTGGGCAGCACGATGACGCGGGCGGCTGATGGCGCCTTCGTCATCAAGAGCGACTTCCCCTACCAGGTGTTCTCGTCAGTTCTGTACAAGACCGACAACGGCCAGGCGCTCGATGACAAGACGACGGCGCTGGCGTGGAGCTTCGACCAATTCAAGCGCAAGGCTGGCGCGACGCGGCCAGACGGCGGCGTGCTGCCAGAGCTCGCAGGCGGCCTGCGGTGCGTGCTGAACCAGGCGGCCCTGCGCGGCAGCGAGCGCACCTCGACGATTCCCGGCTACCGGTGGGCGCTCGTCGGCGGCAAGGGCCAGACGATTCCGTCGAACTGCTTCGAGCAGGACGGGTACAACGACCCGTCGACCTCGGTCTACGACGCGGCCGCGGCGCTGGGCCTCGAGGAGTCTCAGTTCCGCGCGCGGTACGACTACTTCAAGACCTTCATGACCTCGTCGCTCGACCCGCAGGGCGTCAGCGTCGTGCGCCGCGCGACCCCGACGGCGACGCCCGTCGCGGTGAACCCCATCGGCTTCTTCTACGACCCGCGCCGCGACTTCGTCTCGTTGACGGGTTTCTACGCGCAGACGACCGACTTCCCGAACTCGGTGCAGGTGCGCTTCGAGCCCAGCACGCAGATCGAGCTCGGCGCGCTCTTCGAGACCATCTCGGCGGGCGACCTGCTGGTCGACGTCGAGCAGCCGACCCTGCTGCCGTCCTTCGACGTCAGCCTCGGCTGGTACCTGCGCGGTGACTCGCAGGCGAACCCGTACTCGCCGCGCACGCGCGTCGCCAACAACCCTGCGGGCACCTCGCTCGCCTCGCGCAACCTGCGCATGACGGTCGAGATGTCGCGCGCAGACACCGGCCTCGCCAACCCATGGGTGGAGTCGAACTCGGTGCGCTTCCCCGCGGGCGCGCTGGCCGGCGGCAGCAACTTTCTGCAGACCAACACGGTTCGCGTCGAGGTGACGCCGGCCATTCGCAAGCGGCTGCTCAGCGTGCGCACCGCCCCGAACTCGCTCGCGGCGGTGACGGAGCCCGACGGCTTCATGTCCGACCTGCTCGACGAAGACACCGCGTTCCTCGTGCGCACCTGCATCGACATGGACGGCATGACGCGCGCTCCCGCCGACACCAACCTCGACAACGTGACACTGCCGGCGCTCAACGGCTACAGCCTGAAGGTGGTCCAGCGCTGCACGCCGGCGCGCACCGTCGTCTTCACGCGCCAGCTCTTCGTTCGCCCCACCACGCCGGCCGCGGCCGCCGAGCTCAAGAACGACAAGGGCGCGGGCCAGAACACCGGTGACCGTGACGTCGGCGGCGCGAACACCAACGGGGCCGAGGTGAGCTGCATTCGGGAGTGCGGCACCAACGCCGACTGCGGCATCAACGGCACCTGCAACCTGCCTGCGGGCGCGCGCATCGGCACCTGCGCCAAGACGCCGACGAACCGCACCTGCAAAGACGCGACGCAGTCGAAGGGCTCGATGGGCGGTCAGCTGCCCATCAGCATGTTCGACTCGAAGTCGGAGAGCAGCTCGGAGATCAACGAGAAGCGCGCTGGCGCCCAGACGACGAACTGCGCGAGCGGCCGCGGCGCGATGCTGAGCTTCAACGTGCTCGAGCCGATGGGGAGCTGCGAGGACCGGCTCGACGCGCCGACGTGGGAGTACAAGCTCGAGCTCATTCCCAACTTCGACCCCGTCATCGCGTTCTTCAAGGGCAAGAAGTACGGCGTCTTCAACACCGACGCGAAGAAGACCCTCATGCGCGCGAAGAACTTCAGCGTGCGGCGCTCTGCGAGAGGGAACACGGCGAGCGGCAAGAAGGAGAGCCTGTGGGCGCCGCAGTCGAACGGCCTGGGCTTCGCGGCGTCGCGTGAGTTCTACATCACCATCGGGCCCATCCCCATCGTGGTCGAGGTCGGCTTCAGCGCGGGCTTCGGCCTCAAGGGCGTCTTCACCTTCAAGGGGCAGACGGCCGAGGCCGGCATGACGAGCCAGTTCTACCCGTGCGTGAGCGCGACGCCGACGTCGTTCGGCACCTGCTTCGAGGTCGACCGCGAGCCGAAGACCTTCGACGACGCGCTCAAGGGCTGCCAGGAGCGTGGCGGCACCCTCGCCGTCGCGACGTCGACGGCCGCGCTGTCGGCGTTGAACCTCGCGCTCGACCGCGCTGACGGCGGCACGACGACCGGCGGGCCCGCGTTCTGGATTGGCGCGCAGGCGGCGTACAACTACGAGTTCCCGCCCTGCGCCACGAGCGGCGTCTTCAAGGACGGCGGCCTCGGCCCGAACGGCACCTACTCGGAGGCGTGCAAGACGGCGTCGGCGACGAGCTACGAGTGGCTCGAGGGCGGCGGCAGCATCGGCAAGCAGCGCGGGCTCTCTCCGACGATTCTGAACAACCCGTACGGGGCGCAGGTGAACCCGTTCACCAACCTCGCGCTCGGGCCCAGCCTGATTCCGGCGCGCGCGGGCCTTTCGTACCAGCGCAGCGGCGCGGTGAGGCAGGCGGTGACCGACGAGCTGAAGCCCTCGGTCTGCAGCTTCGACACTGCCACCCAGGTGAAGTCGACGACGAACGTGAAGGAGTTCAACATCGAGTTCAGCATCGCCTTCGCGCTCTCCATCTGCGTGCCGAGCAACCGCGTCGGCGTCTGCATCGGCGGCGACCTCACCATCTTCTCGGCGTCGTGGGCCTTCGCCTCGTCACAGACCGAGACGAACGTCTTCAGCGGGCCGTCGAACAACCGCGTTCAGAAGTCGCTCTTCGGCTCGACGGACAACACCGGCGAGTGGAAGCGCAGCCTCATCTCGGGCTCCATCGGCGCCGAGCTGCGCGCCTTCTTCTTCACCAAGCGCTTCGTCATCAAGGAGTTCCCGCCAGTGAAGGAGTGGGAGGGTGACATCTACCAACCCAGCTCGAGCCCCTACTTCCGGAGGTTCCCATGAAGCGCGTCGTCCTCGCCGCGGCCGCACTGTCGGTGGCCGCGCTCCTGGTCTGGTCGAGCCGTCGCGCGCGAGAGACGTCAGCGCAGACGACGCCCTCGAGTCAGCCCGCCGCCCCGAGCCCGACCACGGCCGTCACCCGCGGCGCCGAGAAGGAAGCGGCGCCCTGTCATTTCCTGCCCGGCCAGCGCTTCGCCTTCGAGGTCAAGACCCAGGCGACGGCGAAGCTGGCCACCGAGCTCGGGCGCTACGGCCTCTCGGGCGACCGGCAGGAGACGACGTCGTCGGCCACCTTGAACGTCGAGGTGCTCTCCGACGACGGCCGCTCGGCGGTGCTGCTCTCTCGGCTGATGGGCGGCACCAATGGGCTCGCCGGCGCCGACGTCTCGCAGCCGTGGCTGGCGCGGGTGAACGAGCGCTGTGAGGTGGCCGGCTTCGCGCGGCACGTCAGCACCTCGAAGCTGGTGGGCCGGCAGCAGCAGGCGCTGTTGCACGAGCTGTGGTTCACCGCGCCGCGCGGCCCGGGCTCCACCGCCGTCGACTTCGACAACGCGATGGGCCGCGCGTCGGCCCTCGTCTCGTTCGAGCGCGACCCGACCTCCGACGTGGTGATTCGTCGCATCGAGCGCTTCCGCAGCGCGTGGGCGCCAGCGATGAACGGCCTCGTCGTCGAGGGCTCGACGCTGCTCGTGCGCCGCGGCGATGGGCCCTGGTTCCAGTCGATGGAGGGCGCCGAGGCCTACTCTGTGCCCGGCGTGGTGACCTCGGCGAGCGCGATCTTCACGGCCACGGCGACGACGTTCGACGCGGCGGCCTTCGAGGGCGCCTCGCGCGTGCAGAGCGAGTACGTCTGGGAGAGCTGCTTCGAGCAGCTCCCCTCGACGACCGCGCGCACCTTCACCGCGGCCGACCACCAGCAGCGCGTCGAGGCGATGAAGAACGTCACCTACCCCGTCGCGCTCGAGAAGATGCTCACGACGTTGGCCATGCCTGGCACGTTGTACGAGCAGTCGCGCGACATGGCGGCCTTCCTCGACGCGCACCCCGAGCAGATTCATGAGTACGCGGGCGCGCTGCTCACCGAGTTCGAGCCCGAGTGGAAACCGGCCGGCTTCCTCGTGCTGGCGAACACGCAGAACGTGCTCGCGCGCGAGGTGCTGCTCGACGTGTGGCGCGAGCGCGACGCGCCAATGATGGAGCGCACGCGCGCCAGCCTCGCCCTCGTCAGCCGGCGCGACGTCGGCGTGGGCCTCGCGAGGGAGCTCTTCGCCGAGGCCCGGCAGAGCGGCACGCACTCGCAGCGCAACGTCTCGCAGCAGGCGCTGCTGCACGCGGGCATTCTCACCGCGCTGCACCCTGACGACGTCGAGACGCGGCTCGAGGTGGAGCGAGGCCTCGCGGTCGAGCTCGGCGCGCGCCTGACTCCGCTGGAGCGGGCGCCGGTGTACTCGGCCATCGGCAACACCGGGAACCCGGCCTTCCTGCCCGAGCTGGAGCGCGCCTCGCGCAACCCCGACCCCGAGTGGCGAAAGATCGTCCCCATCGCGCTGCGCCGCATGAAGGTCGACGACACGCGCGACTTCACGCTCGAGTGGCTGCGCCGCGAGACGAGCCCCGACGTGATGCGTGAGCTCTACGACATCGTGCAGCAGCAGTACGACGACCAGGGCCGCGTGGTGGACGCCGAGCTCGCGGCCGAGGCGGTGGGCTGGCTGCGCGAGAAGCCGCGCCTGCTGACGCGACAGAGCCTCGTGCAGCTCCTCAAGCCGCTCGTTGCCACCAACGAGTCGGTGCGCGAGGCGATGAAGGAGACGTTGAAGCTCGAGTACGAGACGCGCACCGGCTTCTTCCCGTACGTGGCGTC
The DNA here is from genome assembly GCA_016793585.1 of Archangium sp. Next base: position 7,158 of record JAEUJR010000869.1, on the reverse strand, counting down.
GTGCCTGTCTGACGAAGACGTGCGCGCGGTGCTGGCGACGATTCCCACGCTGGCTGACCAACACCGTGGAGTGGCGCAGACGACGCCGCCGCCCTCGCTGCCGGCGGCCGCGCCGAGAGCGCCGGGGCCCGAGCTGCTGCCGAAGCTCGAGACGGGAGACGCGCCATGAGCCCGACGCGACTCGCGCTTCCGGTGCTGCTCGCGTTGAGCGCGTGCCCGCCGCCGCCCGTCGTCACGCCCGAGGAGGACGCGGGCGCCGAGGCACGGCCGGTGTACGACGGCCCGACGCAGAACAGCGGCATTCCCGACCTGCCCGAGGACTTCGTCTTCGACGCGTCGATTCCCGCCATCGACAGCGGCACCATCGTCGTCGACACGCGGTGCTGCACGACGAACTTCAGCATCTCTGACCGCGAGGCCGCGGGCGGCGTGGCGGGCGAGCTTCGACTGGCGCTGCCGACGTTCTCCTCGGGCATCGCGCTCACCCGCGGCGGTGGTCGATGGCGCGCGACGGCGTGCTTCCCGGTGAACCAGTCGGCCACCTACCGCTACGAGTTCACGTGGGACGCGGGCCTCATCGACGCTGGGCAGGTGGAGGACGACGACGGCGGCATCATCGGCCTCGAGCTGCTCGACGTTCGCCACTTCGCGCGCGCCAGCGACGAGGAGCCGGGGTTTGCGCTCGAGGACGGCTCACGGACGAACTTCTTCCGCTCCGTCTCGTCGTGCGACGGGCTCGATGGCTCGGTGCCGCAGTGAAGCGAGCCGGCTCGGCTCAGCTGGCAGCGTCGAAGCGATCGAGGAAGTAGTTGGCGACGGTGATGTCGGCCTTGCGACCCTGCGTGGTGACGCGGCCGAAGTTGTCGAGGCCGAGGCGTTCGGTCGAGCGGGTCTTGCCCACGCCGCGCTCGAGCTCGAGCGTGAACGCGGAGTCGACGCCAGCCGTCACCTTCCACGAGGTGTCCTTCTTCGTGGCCGACTCGGGCAGCAGCCACTTCGCGGTCGAGAGCAGGCGGGTCGCGTCTTGCGGCGTCTTGCACTCGGCGCCGGCGAGCTTGCCCTGGCCGTTCACCAGCACCGCGCGCTTCTGCGTGGGCTTCTCGGCGCCCTTCGGCGTCAGGCCCAATTCGAACAGCGCGCCGAACTCGGTCTGCACGGCCTTCTCGGGCACGTTCACCGTGGCGTCCTTCACGTCGTCGAAGAGGGCGGGCAGCGAGTCGCCGAAGGGAATCACCTTCCACGGGTTGCCGAGCACCTCGATGTCGGTGGAGCCGCCGAAGAGGGCCTGCGTCGACTTCTGCAGCTTCGCGTAGGTGGTGGCCTCGGTCGGGGTCGTCTTCGCGGCGAGCGCCTGCGCGATGGCGTTGACCTGCTTCACGGCGAACGCGTCACCGAGCGTCGAGGGCTGCGCGACCTGCTGGGCCTGCGCGGCGGCTTGCGTGTGCTGCACGGGCGCCTGCTGCTGCATCGGCGCGGCTTCGGCGGCGCGCTGCATCTCTTGAATCAACCGCACGCGATCGGCCGGCGTCTTGGGAACTTCCTGACCGATGGGGGCGGGCTTGCGCTCGTTCTGATTCATGGGCGGCACTCTCTCGAACTTCGGTCGAAGAGTGAAGCTCCCGGCGGCGCGGTGAAACCTCAGCCTGACACCGGCGCGCTCGTCGGCAGGTTGCGCAGGGCGAAGAGACCCAACGCCGTCGCGACGAGCGGCCACACGAGCAGGCCCAGACAGAAGCCGACGCTGGTGCCCGCGAGCGAGAGCCCGAGCTCGACGACGGGCCGAATCGACAACGTCGCGAGCGCCACGCGGAAGCCCTGGTCGCTGGTGAGCCCGGCCTCTTTCCCGCGAAAGGGCATCAGCAGCAGGTTGGCGAGGAAGGCGCCCAGCGGCGCGGTGATGGCGAGCCCGATGACGCCGAAGAGGCTCAACAGCAGCATCATTCCCGCGAGGAGCCGGCCCTTCCACGCGACGAGGAAGTGCTCGAGCGACGCGGAGTCGATGCGCAGCCGCTCCTCACCGATGAGCGCCATCACCTGCGCGACCGGCGTGGGGTCGCGGCGGTCGGTGTCGATGATGACGGTGCGGCGCACGATGAGCGCTTTGCCGGTGATCAGCTCGCGCGGCACCTTCTCGTCGGGGTCGACCAGAAACGTGCGGCCCTCTCCGTCCCAGCGAGGCAATCGGGGCCCGTCGACCCGAACGGTGCCGCCCTCGACGATGATGGGGTCCCACTTCGAGTCCCAGGTGCGGGCCAGCTCGAGCGCCTCGGTCTCGAAGTCGAGGCCGCGGTACAGCCCGAGCCCCGCCTGCAGCACCCCTTGGACGACGAGCATCGGCAGAAGCACCGCGCCGGTCGACCACGTGCGCGCCTTCTCCCACGACGCTGGAAGCGCGAAGAGCAGCAGCCGATGCAGGAACGAGGGCATGCCAATGAGGTTACACCCGCGAGCGCGTGCCTTTGATTCCCACGTCGGCGCCGTGCGATGAGGCGCCCATGATGCGGTTCGTGCTTCTGCTGATGCTCGTCGTTGGGTGCACCCCGGTGTTGCCGCCGAATGGTCCGGTCGACTCTGGCGTGATGGTGGTCGTCGTCGAAGACGCGGGCGTGCAGCTGCAGGACTCGGGAGTCGTCGTCGTCGACGCGGGCGCGGACGCGGGCGTCGATGCAGGTACGCTCGTCATCGATGCCGGAGTCGCCGACGCTGGCAGAGATCCCCTCGTGCTGATGCGGCCCTTCGACGTGACGGTGCCTGTCGGCTACCGCGCTGATCAACCGGTGCCGCTCGTGGTGGTGCTCCACGGGTACACCGCGACCGCGCAGGTGCAGGACGCGTACTTCGGCCTCTCTCGCCTCGCGCAGCAGCGCACCTTCCTCGTCGCGTTGCCGAACGGGCTTCGTGACGACACCCAGCAGCAGTACTGGAACGCCACCGACGCGTGCTGCGCCTTCGGCAAGACGAACGACGACGTGGCGTACCTCACCGCGGTGATTCGTGACGTGCAGGCGCGCTACGCGGTCGACGCGAAGCGCATCTTCCTCGTCGGTCACTCGAACGGCGGCTTCATGGCGCACCGGCTGGCCTGCGACCGCTCGAACCTCATCGCCGGCATCGTCGCGCTCGCAGGAGACGTCTGGGCCGACGCGTCGAAGTGCAACCCGACCGATCCGATCGCGGTGTTGCAGGTGCACGGCACGCTCGACCCCGTCATCAACTACCTCGGCGGAGCCACCGTCGGCCAGCCGCCGTACCCCTCGGCGAAGAACTCGGTGCGTACGTGGGGCGCGAAGAACCGGTGCACGGGCACGAACCTCTCGCCCATCGGCGGCAACCTCGACCTTGTCACCGCGCTGCTCGGCGACGAGACCGAACGTGAAGGTTTCACCGGCTGTCCTGCGAACTCGGCAGCCGAGCTGTGGATCATCAACGCTGCCGGGCACCTGCCCATCCTCAACGACCAGTTCGCCGAGCGCATCTACACGTGGCTCCTCGCGCACTCGAAGCCGTGAGCGTCATCCCGCCTTTCGTTTGAGCGTGGCTGCGGCGAGGTCGGCGCCTGACGCTCCAACGGGGAGTGAAGCCAGCAACCGGCTGGCGACGTCGGCCACGCTCTCTCCACCGAGAATCGCGAGCGGCCCGAGGTGCTGCGTGAGCGTCGCGGCGAGCTGTTGATTGCCCAGGCTCTTGAGCGTCGCGACGAGCTCGGGCTGCATCGCCTCCATCTGTGCGCGAAACGCGTTGACCTGCGCCGCCAGGGCCCGCTCCTCGACCTCGGCGTGACGCGCCTTCGCGGCTGCCTGCGCCTGGCTCGACAGCTCGAGCGCGTCGGCGTCGGTCTTCGCCTTGCCCAGCGCCTCGATGCGCACCGCCTCGACCCTGGCCTCGGCCTTCGCCGCGAGCAGCGCCCGCCGCGCGGCCTCGAGCTCGAGCTCGGCGTGCTGTGTCTGGCGTTGGGCTTCGAACACGGCGCGGTCGACCGCGTGCTTCGCCTGCTCCGTCACCAACCGCAGCTCCTCCTTCTTGCGCGCCACCTCGGACGAGATGGCGCTGCGCTGCGCGTCGGTCAGCAGTTCGTCGACGTCACCATCGAGGATCTGCACCTCGAGCACCTCGACGTCGTAGACGAGCATGCCGTTCTCTTCGAACTCGCGGCCCGTGCGTTTGTCGCCCTTCTTCTCGCCCAGCACTGCGCCGCGCAGAAGCTCGGTGCTGCCAGCGTGGAAGCGCTCGATGGGGGTGGCCCGAACGGCGGCGCGAACGAGGCTGCCGAGGTGGTCGCACAGCAGCGCGACGTAGTTGCTCACGTTGAACCACCGCGCGTCGTCGGTGCCCGAGGTGCTGGCGAAGCTCACGCGATACGAGAGCCGCACCTCGAGCTGCACGTGGTCGCTCGTGCGCACCTCGAGCCGGTCAGACACCTTGTTGCCGTCGACGAGCAGGAAGCAGGTGGGCAGCGTCGCCGCGTCGGTCTTCGGCGTACCCGTCGAGAGCGCGAGCACGCCGAGCTCTTCGTCGAAGTCGAGGATGCGCACCTGCGGGCCCTTCACCACCTCGCGACGCGTCTTCGCCGTCACCAGCACCGCGTAGCTCGGGGGAATGGTGATGGCCGGAGCCCGTTTGCCGTCGTAGGCCTTGAGCCCCCACCGCTTCACCGTCTCGGGGTCGAGCGGCCGCTGCACCACCTGCACCTTCGTCGGGTCGGGCAGAAACGCCGCAGGCCCCGCGATGGTGCGAATCTGACCGGTCGCCAGCTCGCGCACGTAGATGGCTTCTTTCTCGGCCAGGGGAATCGACGCGACCTCTCCCAGCACCTCGAGCGCCTCGGTGGGAAAGAAGAAGCCCTCGCGACCCGAGAGGAACAGCTCCTGGCCCGCGGTGTACGTGCCCGGCACGACCTGCTCGCCCGCCTTCGCCTCGAACGTCTTCACCACGCGCACGTGCAGGCCCTTGTCCTTGCGCATCGCGTACGCCGAGAAGACGCGGGTGTTCTGCAGCGTGACGAACTCCTCCCACGCCTCGGGGAAGACGACGCCCGGCCCGCGCACGAAGCGCCGTTGCCCACGCGGCCCACGCAGCACGCAGTACTGGCCGTCGAGCAGCGACACCGCGTTGCGCACGTACGAGCCGCCCGCGTCTGGCAACACCTCGAGCCCCGTCTTCGGCAGGTAGAAGCTCACCTCGCTGCCTTTGACGATGCGCTCGGTGCCGATGGCGGCCGGGTCTCCTTCGATGCGCTCGTACACCCGCACCCGCAGGTACTGGTCTTCGAACAGCTCGTGGCCCGCGACGACGCGCGCCTTCTGGCCCGGCCACAGCGGGAACGATGCCGGGCCAGGCACGACGACGCGCCGGCCCTGCAACAGCTCGATGGCCGAGTTGCTGCCCTTCACCGGCCTCGTCGCCGCGTCCTTCGCGGGGTTCTCGAGCACCACGTACTGCGTGCTCGAGGCGGCGACGAAGGGGCACACGCCCGAGGCGCCGTCTTCTCCGCGCACCGGCGTGAAGCGCTCGGCCTTGAAGTCGACGAGCCGCTCGGTGTTCGAGAGCGAGATCTTCGTCGGCCCCACGTAGAGCACGATGTCGCCCTTGGTGAGGTCCTGCACGTAGGCGTACTCGTTGGAAGCGATGAGAATGTCGCGCTCGCGGACGTCACGGTCGGCCATGGTGGGCTCCTGCAGCGAAGTGGAGCCCTGCCTCGGTGCGAGTCAGGTGCCAGCGTCGGCTCGCAGGGAAGACGGGCGGGGCGCGCCGTTTCAGGGCAACGGGCCAGGCCGCAACGAGGCAAGCTGCGCCGTCGCGGAACAGGAGGTGCTCGATGTCGCTGTGTCTCTCGTGCGGGCTGTGCTGCGACGGAACGCTCTTCAGCACCGTGCCGCTCGAAGCCGGTGAGGCCTCGCGCTTGAAGGGCAAGGTCTCGTTGAAGCGTGGGGGGGCGTCGATGACGCAGCCGTGCCGCGCGCTCGAGGGCGTGTCGTGCCGCGTCTACGAAGAACGGCCTGCGACGTGCCGCAGGTTCCGCTGCCTCGCGCTGCAGCAGCTCGAGGCTGGTGAGGTCTCGGAAGGTGACGCGCAGGCCTTCATCGCCGAGGTGTTCGCGCGCCGCCGCAGGCTCGCAGAGACGCTCGACCTCGACGACGAGCAGAAGGCGCTGAAGCTCGCGCGCGCGCAGGCGAAAGACGGCAGCATCTCACCCCAGACACTGCACGCCCTCGAGCGGCTGACGCGGCTGTTGATGTTCTTGAACCTGTCGCAGGAGGCCTCGTCGTGAGCGCGTTTCACCCAGACATCTGGCTGGCCCGGTTCATGCCGAACTTAACGTTTGGTCCGAGAATGGTGTCGTTCATTCGTGGGCGCACGAAGCTCGGCGCGATTCCCGTGCTGCCCGACGTGACGGTCGAAGACGTCGACGTGCCTGCGAACGGAGCATCGCCGGCCGTCTCGTTGCGGTTGTACCAGCCGAAGTCCCTGGCGGCGCCAGCTCCCGCGATGCTGTGGACCCACGGCGGCGGCTTCATCATCGGCAGCCCCGAGCAGGACGAGACGAACAACCTCGCGTTCGTGCGTGAGCTTGGCATCACCATCGCGGCGGTGCGGTATCGCCTGGCGCCCGAACATCAGGCCCCTGCTGCCGTCGAAGACGCGTACGCGGCGCTGCGCTGGCTGCACCAGAACTCGGCGCGCCTGAACGTCGACCCGAACCGCATCGCTCTCGGTGGAGCGAGCGCAGGTGGCGGCCTCGCAGCGACGCTGGCGTTGGCGGCGCACGATCGAAAGGAAGTGCGGCCTGCGTTTCAATTGCTGGTGTACCCGATGCTCGACGACCGCACGGTGACGCGCACCGACCTCGACCTTCGCAACGTGCGCGTGTGGACGCAGGGCAGCAACGCCTTCGCGTGGTCGGTCTACCTGGGGCACGCGCCCGGAGCGCCGTCAGCCTCCGAGTACGCCGCGGCCGCGCGCCGGAAGGACCTGTCGGGTCTTCCGCCCGCGTGGATCGGCGTGGGCACGCTCGATCTCTTTCACGATGAAGATCTCGCCTACGCGAAGCGGCTCGACGACGCGGGCGTTCGGTGCGAGCTGCACGTCATCACCGGCGCATTTCACGGCTTCGACGTGATGTTCTCGAAGAGTGGAGTCGCGAAGGCGTTCTGGAGAGAG
>JAEUJR010000834.1 GCA_016793585.1 Archangium sp. | reverse complement strand
CGGCGGTCCCACTCGGCGGTGACGTCGAGGAAGGCCAGCAGGCAGAGGTCATCGACGGTGGGAATGATGCGGCCGGCCGGCAGCGCAGGGCACCCGACGGCGGCGCTGGGCGCGACGTTGAGCTGCTGCATCACGGGGATGTTGAGGAGGTAGACGTTGTTGTTGAGCGAGCTGCGCACGCTCAGGTCGACGAGCGGCTGCCAGCGAATCGCGAGCGCGAACTCGGCGCCGAGGAAGTCGAACGCGTTGTCGAGCGCGCGGAACAGGCCGAGCGAGGTCTCGAGCTTGAGCTTGCGGTTGTTGAAGAGCCGCGGCACCTCGTAGTTCGCGTCGGCGTTGAAGAAGAAGCCCACGCGCGCGCCGGCCGGCCCTTCGATGGCCTGACGAATCACCTCGGGAATGTTCGGGAGGAACGCGATGCCCGGCTTGAACTTGAGCGAGAGCTTGTCGAGCAGCGCGCCGTTGGGGAACAGCCGCGCGAAGCCGAGGTTGCGGTCGGTGTATTCGATGAAGCCGCGCACGTCGTTGCGAATCAAGTCGCCACCGCCGCCGCCGCCGAACCGAATGCTGCGCATCGACGCCTCGCGCACGTCGACGATGATGGGCAGCTCGGCCTTCTCGCGGTCGGGAATGCCGCGGTTCACCTTCACCGCGCTGAAGACGCCCATCTGAAAGACGCGGGCCTGCGCGTTCGCGAGCGCCGTGTCGGTGTACCAACTGCCCTTCGGCAGCTCTTCTTCGGCCTCCTCCTTGATGAGCTTCGACGGCACGACCTTGCCGATGGTGGGCGCGTAGACCTCTCCGAAACGGAAGCGCAGGCCGGTGTCGACGTCGAGCACCGCATCGACCTTCGCCGCGTCGAGGTCGACGACTGCTTCGCCTTCGACCTTCGCTTCGGCGAAGCCTGCTTCATGCAACTGCGAGACGAGCGTCACCTTCGTCTGGGCCCACGTGTCTTCGAGGAAGACGGTGCCGAGCTTGAGCGGAATGCTCGCGAGCAGGCGGGGCTCGAGGTCGGGTACGCCGCCCAGGCCGCGCAGGTCGAGCGAGCGCAGCGTCGCGGGCTCTCCTTCTTTCAGCTTCACCTTGAGCGTGACGGTGCCGGTGCCCGTCTCGGTGACGAGGTCTTCGAGCACGCGCGCCTGGTAGTACCCGCGGGCTTCGTAGACGCGCGTGATGCGCCGCAGGTCGGCCTGCCAGGTGTTGACGTCGAACCACTCGGTGCCGCCGAGGAAGGGGAACCAGCGCGACCACCACGGCGTGGCATTGGTGACGATGCGCTCGGTGACGTCGCTCTCCTTCAGCTCCTTCATGCCCTCGAGGTCGAGGCGGTCGACGCGCAGCGAGTCTGGCGAGGGCTTCGGCGTCGCGCACGCACACGTCAGCGCGAGCAGCGCGGCGACGAGTCTGGTGGCGCGAGACGAAGGCATGAAAGCGGCCACAGACGTACACCGACCTTCCAGGCGGAGCGACCTCGAGTCACCGGTTCCTGCCCGTCAGAAAGTGGACTGGTTCGTCATCTCGTCGAAGCCATCGGCTAGCGTCGCGCGCCATGTCCGAGCCCATCGATGGTCTGCGTACGAACATCTTCTTCCCAGACTCGCAGCCGACGGGAGCGCCATCGGGAACGGTGGCGGCCGATGCGTCGGTGCCCGAGGGTTTCGTGGTGGTGAGCCCGGCGTTCGCGGAGCAGCTGACGACGCACTACTCGGTGTGGTTCCAGACGACGCTCGAGGCCACGGAGGAGTTCACGCGCGACCTCCCGAACGTCGGTGAAGAGGCGCTCGCGGGCCTCGACGAGCGTGGCGTGGCGCAGGGCGGCTCGGCGGTGAAGCCCGGGAGCATTCTCATCGGCAAGGTGGCCGCGCGCGGAGCCACGCCGCTGAGCCCCGAGGAGAAGCTGCTGCGCGCCATCTTCGGAGAGAAGGCCGGCGACGTGGTCGACCGGTCGCTGCGCGCGCCTCCACTCTGCTTCGGCACCGTGAGTGCGGTGGAGTTCTCGCCGCCGAACGCGCGCGTGCAGGTCTCGTGGGCTCGCCCGCTCGAGCCCGGCGACGAGCTCGACTTCGACGGCCAGCGCCGCGTGGTGAGCGCGATTCGAGCGGTGCCGGGAGACTTCGCGACCACGGGTGTCGCTTCGAACGCACGCGTGACGAAGGTGTCGTGTGCGCGCGACGCGCTGAAGGTTCGCGGCATCGGCCCCTACGACCTGCAGACCCAGGTGCCCGTCGATGGCGCGACGCTCGAGCGTGGCGCGCAGCAGGTGCTGGCCACGCACGCCCCGTGGATGTTGTGGGAGACGATGACGCTCAAGGCCGACGCGGTGCTGTCGCGCAGCCGCGCGTACGAGTCGCTCGTGAAGCAGGAGAACCCCGCGAAGCACCTCGCAGAAGGAGCCGAGCGATGAAGGACGTCTTCAGCTTCTTCGAGGCGCCCAAAGCCTTCGAGCACGAAGTGCCCGAGACGGTGACGCGCGTGAAGGCGCTCCTGCGCGGGCTGGGCGTGTCGGTGTCGTTCGACGGCCCCGCGACCGCGAGCGCTGCGACGGAGCAGGACGTGCTGCAGTGGTCGCTCGGCCGCATCACCACCAGCGACGAGCTGTTCTCGCAGAAGGTGTTCGGCCCCGAGAAGGACTACGAGTGCGAGTGCGGCAAGTACGCGCGCATGAAGCACCGCGGCGTCGTGTGCGAAGACTGCGGCGTCGAGGTGATTCAGTCGAAGGTGCGGCGCGAGCGTTTCGCCCATGTCGAACTCCCCGCGGCGTGCGTTCATCCCCTGCTCCCCGGCCATCGAGTCACGGTCGCGCCCGTGGTGCCGGCCGGGCTGCGCACGAGGGGCTCCGCGCTGAACGACGCAACGGAGGCGCTCGTCGACGCGAAGACGCAGCCAGAAGCCCAGGTGGCCCTCGAGCGGCTGTGCACGACGCTCGCCGCCGAGCTCGCCGAGAGTTGGAGACACGCGCTCACGAAGCGCTCGGACTACTCGGCAGAAGCAGCCCTCACCGTCGACCCGACGCTGCGTGCGGGTGAGTGCCGCCTGCCCGTGGAGTTGGTCACCTCACTCTTCGCACCTCACACGTACGGCGGCCTCGAGGCGGCGGGCTACACGACGACCATCAAGAGCAGCAGACGCATGGTCGAGGAGCAGCGGCCCGAGGCGCTGCGCATCGCCGAGCTCGAGGCGTTTGGCCGGCCGGTGCTGCTCGTCGTCGAGGGGCGTGTGGTGAGCCGCACGGTGACGAGGTGGAGCGCGCCCGCGATTGGCGTCGACGCGATGACGTACTCCCGGCTCGGCGGAAGAGTCGCGAGTGTGTTCCTGCCCATCACCACGCAGGCGGCGATGGAGTGCGCGCGGCTCCCCGACGTGCCGGCCGTGTCAGCCGGTTCGCCCAGGGGCTGGCTGAGCGAGGCGCTCGCCGATGGCGAAGTGCTGAAGCACGCGCTTCGTGCAGCCGCCGAAGGCTCGACCGACGACCTCGACGACGAGCTCCTTCGTTTGGTGCTCGGCCGGCCACCCGCGAATGGCCCTTCGCCCGAGGCGCTGCACCAGTGGGAAGAGCAGCGTCGAGCAGCTGCGCGGCTCGCGTTTCCAGAGGCCGCCCCGAAGGAGCCCGAGCCAGTGGAGCACTTCGACCGCTCCGTCGACGAGCTCGAGGTCTCGGTGTCGACCGCGAACGTGTTTCAGAATGCCGGCATCAAGACCGTCGGCGACCTCTGCCAGAAGACCGAGGCCGACCTGCTCAAGACGAAGGGGTTCACCCGAAAGAACCTCAAAGAGGTGAAGGAGCTGCTCGCCGAGATGGGCCTCACCCTCGGGATGAGGCGCTGACCGTCAGTCGAGCCTGCACGGAGAGGTCGGCGTCTTTCGCCAGCCCAAGAACCCTCGCGAACTGTTCGTGCACCAGGCGGTCGATCTCTGCCGGTCTGAACGGTGAGAGTCGCGACCCGAGCGCTTCGAGCAGTGACTCGCGTTCGAGCGAGAGCAGATGCAGCCGGCGATGAAGGCCGGTCGTCGACACGATGGCGCGTGCCTGCGGCTCCGAGAACGGCTCCGCGCTCACGGCATGGGGCCCGAGCGTCGGGTGACCGGTGACCTCGAGCCGTCCGAGGTGCGTGAGCGCCCAGACCGCCTCCTCCCTCGACTGCGCAGCGTCGACGAGCGCGGCCAGGCGAGAATCTGCGGCGACGCGCATCAGACCTTCGATGATCTCCAGGCGGTCGTCGGCCGGCAGTCTCTCGCGCCGGAGCCTTCGCAGAACCTCCTCTCGCGAGCGGCGAACGAACACCTCGAGCATCTTTCGAGGCGTGCGCGGTCTCGCCTCACCCTCGTGCAGACACGTCGTGTCGAGCCGCCAACAGCTCTCGAGCGCGCGATCTCTCGACAACCGACGCACGACGGCAATGCCCTGGACGCCTGGCGGCAGCGTGACCACCAGACTCGTGCCGTCCGAGAGCGCGTGCTGGGTGCCCTCGTCGAACTCGCGCCGTTCCTCTGCGAGACGAAGGCGTTCGGCCGCACGCGCTGCATCCTCGGGCGTGTGGAAATGGAACTCGAGCCGGTTCGAGATGTCCCACTGCAGCGGATGAACGCGGACACGAATGATGTTTCCCCTGGCGGGTGACCAGCCGTCGTCATCATCGTCCAGCCGCGGCGAGCCGAGCGCGTGCTCCAAATCCTGATCAGGCGTCTCGGGATGCTCCATCAAGAGACTCGCCGCGCCGATGATGTGGTTGATCCGATACTCCGGAAACGCGAACGCATCGGCCGCACCGTTGGCGAGCAGGTTGGGGAAGAAGCCACCGTGCACGCGCACGCGACCTGACTCCACGCTGATCATCTGCGCCGCGAGCGGCGTCAGCCCGATCAGCCCACCGTGCTCAGCGATCAATGGATGGCGCCGCGACAGACGAAGCTGCTCGAGCGCCCGAGGAAGTGAGCTCGAATCGGGCGGGGCGGCCAGGAGCTGGTCTTGCGAAAGCACAGCCGAACCAAGGCGCTCGATGAGCAACCGTTGATCAGCCGTCAGCCCATCGACCAGCTCGGGAACGAAGGCGGGCTCACGACGATGGGTGAGGGGCATCGACTCGGGGAAGCTGGGCAGCTCCCGTTCACGTTCGCGCTCCCACTCACGCACGAGTGCCGGGTTCTCAGCGTGGTACTCGTCCCAGTCGATCTCGTCGGAGCGTGGGTCGGCGAGCCACTCCAGCAGGCTGTTGACGCCGAGTTCCTCGCGCGGCTCCCACGTGAGCTCGACCTCGGGCCTCGTTTCCTGCGGTGCCGCGACGTGCATCGTCAGTGGCTGCCACGGTCCGTCACGGGTCAGGCCCGTGCGACGCAGCCCTCGGCGATCGAGCTCCGCTTCGGCCCGCTCCAGCTGTTGTCGAAGCTCGTTCAGCGTCTGTCGGTCGACCGGGTCGAGCCGTTGGCCCTCGAAGCCACGCACCGTCGTCAGAGTCTCGCGCCAACGCGCAAGCAACTGTTCATCGGTCTCGGCCACGGTTCCGGAGCATAGCCTTCAGCTCCGTCCACGTCGGCCGAGGCTGCGACGGAGCCGCTCGACCTCGGCCAGCAACGGGTCGCGCAACGACGCCGGCTCGAGCGACGAGAACTCGACGCCGCTGAGCAGCAGCAGGGAGGCGAGCGTCACCATCGAGGGCGCTCCGCACTCGAGCGAGCAGGTCTTCGCGTCGACTGGCGTCACCACGCCGACCCACGGCGCGACGTTTCGGCGCACCAACTCTGCGGGCTGCGCGACCCGCACCTTCACCTTGAGCGAATACGCATCGCGCGCGAGCGCCTCCGACAACATCTGCTCGGGCTGACGTGGCGGCGTGCGAGGCGAGAACCGGAGGCCGGCGCGGGGCTCGACGATGCGGTCGACGCGAAAGGTCCTCCAGTCGGCGCGGCCGAGGTCGAACGCGAGCAGGTACCAGCGCTGATTCCCCGTCTGCGCCAGGCGGAGCGGCTCGACCTCTCGTTTCGTCACCGCGCCATCGTGGGCGCGATAGTCGAACGCCACCGTCACCGCGTCTCGGCACGCAGACGCGAGGGTCAGCAACGTCGAAGCCGGCACCGTCGGCTGGCGGTCGAGCGTCACGATGGTCGACTGCAGCGCCTTCAGCTTCCGCCGGTGCTTCGCGGGCAACGACTGCTCCACCTTCGCCAGCAGCCGCAGCGTCGCTCGCTCGAGGCCGGGCATCGCCGCGCCCGTGCTCGCGAGCGCGAAGGCCAGCGCGACCAGTTCGTCGCCCTCGAGCGCCAGCGGAGGCACCACGTTGCTCGCGCCGAGCTGATACCCGCCACCGACACCCGCCGAGGCGTCGACCCCATAGCCGAGACTCCTCAGGCGCTCGACGTCGCGACGCAACGTGCGCTCCGTCACCTCGAGCCGGCCCGCGAGCTCGGCGCCCGACCAGTGCCGTCTCGCCTGCAACGTCGCCAGCAACCGCAACAGCCGCGCCGAGGTCTCGACCATGAGAAGCGGTCTACCAACCATTGCGGACCGAAGCTGTCCGCAATGTCTGCGAGAACTCCGGCTCAGAAAGGAAGCACGACCATGAAGACGTACCGGGGAAGCTGTCACTGTGGAGCCGTCGCCTACGAAGCCGACATCGACTTCGCCGCCGAGGGCACGGGCAAGTGCAACTGCACCAGTTGCTGGAAGCGGCGGTGGTGGGGCGTGAAGGTGCGGCCCGCGCAGTTTCGAATTCTGAAAGGCGCCGAGCAGCTCGTGCGCTACCCCGCCCAGGGCCCGTCGGTCTCGGGTGGCCCTGGCGGGTTCTGCAAGACGTGCGGCGTGACGCCGTTTCAACAGGCAGAGGTCACGGAGTGGAACCACGGCGTGACCGTCAGCATCAACGTGGCGACCCTCGACGACCTCGACCCGGCCGAGCTGCTCGCGGCGAAGGTGCAGTACTTCAACGGTCGCGACAACGCGTGGTGGACGCCGCCGAACGAGTCGCGCCACCTCTGACGCTGCCGGGCGTAGGCTGGCGGCATGCTCCTCACTGCCCTCTGCGCCCTCGCCCTCTCGGCCGAGCCCCTCTTCGAGCTCGACGGCAACACGCTCATGACCCAGCCGATTCTCTTCGAGACGGGCAAGGCCACCCTCAAGCCCGAGAGCGACGCGGTGCTCGAGCACGTGAAGGCGTACCTCGAGGCGAAGACCTCCATCTCGACGCTGCGGGTCGAGGTGCACAGCGACAGTCAGGGCAGTGAAGCCTTCAACCAGAAGCTCACCGAGGCGCGCGCGGCCGAGGTCGTCGCGGCGCTCGTGAAGAAGGGCGTCTCGTGCGCGCGGCTCATCGCGGTCGGCTTCGGGTCGAGCAAGCCCGTCGCGGCCAACGACTCCGCCGAGAACCGCGCTCGCAATCGGAGAACCGTGTTCGTCAACGCCGCCCTGCGTGGGCGCGCCATCGGCGGCATGCCCCTCGACGGTGGTGGGGTGGTCGCGAAGGTGCCCACCTGTCTGTGACGCCGCGCGCTCGATGACACGTGGCGCCCCACCCGGGGTGCGCGACCTCGAACGCAGGCCTCGCTAGGCTCGTCGACGGAGGGTTCATGCTCGTACCGCTGTTGACGTCACTGGTGCTCAGTGCGGCTGGGTCTTCGGCCCCGCTTCGTGTGGCATCTCCCGGCCTGCAGGTCGTGAACATCGACGCGAAGCTCGGCGAGTTCTACTCCGAGCACCTCGCGCAGCAGCTCAAGTACGCGGGGCTGCAGGTGGTGACGGGCCGCGAGATGGCCTCGCTGATCGGCATCGAGCGGCAACGCCAGTTGCTCGGGTGCAGCGAAGGCGGGTGCATGGCCGAGCTCGCCAATGCCCTCGGCGTCGATGCGCTCGTGCTGGGCGACCTCGCGCTGTTGAGCGGCCGCTACCAGGTGAACCTCAAGATCATCGATGCGACCAACGGCAACACCGTGGCGCTGGCGACGTCGTCGGCCGGCTCCGAAGGCGAGCTCGTCGAGGTGCTGACTGCGGCGGCCAGGCAGCTCAGCCGCGACGCCAGCCTCGCCCTCGGCCGCCCCGCTCCGTCGGCAGCCGAGCCTTCGGGAGGCCTGCGACGGCTCGCGTGGATTCCGCTCGCTGGGGGCGTGGCGCTGGCCGGAGCAGGTGTCGCCTGCGCGGTCGTCTCTCAGAACGCTCATGAGACGCTGAAGAACGGCACGCCGGGCGCCTCGGGGCTCGAGCTCAAGGCGACGGGCGAGACGACGCAGACCCTGGCCGTGGTGGGGCTCGCGGTCGGCGGGGCCGCGTTGGTCGGCGCTGCGGCGATGTACCTCTTTGGTGCTGACAGCCCGGTCTCGGTCGCTGCGACCATCACTCCGACGGGCGCGAGCGTCGGGCTGACAGGAGTGTTCCCATGAGGCGCCTGCTCTCGGTGGGTGCGTTGACGGTGCTGTGCTCCGCCTGCGCGAACGACTGGAACGAGCTCTACGCCCGCTGCCTCGCCGATGGACGCTGCTCTGACGGCGGCGCGACCGGCGGAGGTTCGGCAGCCGGCGGCACCGCGATGGCTGGCGGCACCGCGATGGCTGGCGGCACCGCGATGGCTGGCGGCACCGCGATGGCTGGCGGCACCGCGATGGCTGGCGGCGCCGCGATGGCTGGCGGCGCCGCGATGGCTGGCGGCACCGCGATGGCTGGTGGCACGGCGGGCGGTTCGGCGCGGCTCGTCTGGGACCCGATGAGGGGAGATGCAGGCATCATCGAGCCGCTCACCACGAGCACCATCACCATGACGCTCCGCAACGATGGCGACGCCAGGGCCCAGACCACCACCATCGCCATTGGCGCGCCCTTCACCTTCGGTCAGACGCTCTGCAACAGCATCGCGCTCGATCCAGGAGGCACCTGCGAGGTGCAGGTCTCGTTCAACCCCTCGTCCGTCGGCGCGTTCAACTCGACGCTCACGGCCTCGAGGAGCGGCACGACCCTCGCCAGCGCGCCCATCGAAGGGCTCGCGGTCTGGAGCCTGGTGACGCTGTCGATTCGAACGGATGGCGGAACCGGCGTCGGCTCCGTGACGGTCACTGCGCCGGGGCTCAACACCACCTGCTCCAGTGGCTGCGACCTCGCCATTCCGCGGAACACCGTCGTCACGCTCACGCCGGTTCCGAACCGAAGCACCTTCACCCGGTTCGAGGGCTGCGACGGTGGCTCCTCGTGTCAGCTGCTGGTCCAGTCCGACGGAGGCACCGTGGTGTCGGCGTCGTTCACGCGCTGGCCGAGGTTGACGGTCACGCTCGCTCCCGATGCCGGCGCGCGCGACTACGGCGTGGCGGTCGACGCCGGCATACCCGGGCTCGTCTGCCCCGGCTCGTGCTCCATCGATGCGCCTCCGGGCACCACCTTCGCCCTCTCGCTGGCCCCCACGCCCTTCGCACGACTCCTCTGTGATGGTGGGTGCGCCGGCACGCTCAACGCCGACACCGCCGTGACGGCACCGCTCGGGCTCTACAACCGCGCCTTCGTCTCGCCCGAGGCGCTGCCTGCCACGCTCGGTGGAGTGGCGCCGTACACGGCCGCGTGTCGCGCCTGGGCCTCCGACGCGGGGCTTCCCGGCACCTGGCTGGCGTGGATGGGCACCGGCACGGGCGCCACCGACCCGCGACCGACGACGACGACGCGAGGCTGGGTGCGGGTCGACGGCAAACCCTTCATCGACCAGCTCCTCACCAACAACCGCATGTTCTACCCGCCCAGCGTCGACAGCCGTGGCGCAGACCTCACGCGCGATGCCGGCCGACTGACGGTCGCCGCGGGCGCCTCCAGCACCGCTCCGTCTGGCTTCAGCAACTGCAACGACTGGTCGGACGGCGGCACGTACAGCCGCGGCATCGTCAGCGGAAACCAGTGGAGCTTCTCGGCAGGCTACGCCGTCGCCTGCTCCACCCCCACCCGGGTGCTGTGCCTGCAGAACGACTGGTCGACGCCACTGCCAGAGCCGGGCGTGCCCGATGGAGGGAAGCTTGCGTACCTGGCGAACCCCGTCGCGGCGACGGTGCTCGCAGGGAGCGGGCTGTGCACCGGCGCATTCGCCGGGCGCTCCTTCGACGCGTTGCGGCCCATCGGAGGCATGAGCGCCTTCGCGGCCATCGGCGCTCCAGCCAACGCTGTCTGGTACCGGCCCGATGGAACGCAGGTCGCCACGTCGCAAGACCTCGCGCTCACCGCAGGCCGCAGCTTCACGGCGCCCGTCATTCAGTTCGCGAACGGGTCGTACCTCTCGAGTGTGCCCGCGTTCGTCTTCACTGGAGCGCCCGCACCCAACGCCGCGCCGCTCACGGCCGACACCTGCATCGATTGGATGGGCACCACCCCTGGGCTCCAGGGCCTCGTGAGCCCCGCCAACGACGCGTTCAGCGCCTTCGGCCTGGACCAGGGGCTCTGCCAGACACCGTCGTACTACTTCTGCTTCGAGCGCTGACCGTCACCGCGGCGCCAGCCGCCGATTCACCTCGAACCGCACCGCATCAGGGTACGGCGGCACCCGCACCGGTCGTCCCGACTCGAGCTGCTGCTTCACGCCGTTCCACCAGCTCGCCTCGAACAGGTTCGGGTGCTTCGTCTCGAGCACCTGCTGCACGCGCGGGTCGGTGAAGAAGAACGGTCTCCACTCTTCGGGGAAGACGTCTTTCGGCCCCACCTGAAACCACGCCTCGCCGCGCGTCTCGTCTTCGTCGTCGCGCGCCTTGGGAATGGTGCGGAAGTTCACCTGCGTCACCAGGTCGAGCTCGTCGTAGTCGTAGAAGATGACGCGCCCGAGCCGCGTGACGCCGAAGTTCTTGTAGAGCAAATCGCCCGCGAAGATGTTGGCCGAGGCGAGCTCTTCGAGGCACCTGCCGAAGTCGTCGACCGCCCGCGCGAGGTCGGCGTCGCTCGCTTTGCGCAGGTACAGGTCGAGGGGCGTCATGCGGCGCTCGATGTACAGGTGCGAGAGGATGATGGAGTCACCGTCCTCCGACAGCTGCGTCGGCACCTCGCGGCGAAGCTCGTCGAGCAGCGCGGGTGACAGGCGCGCCTTCGGCAGCGCGACGTCGGCGTACTCGAGCGTGTCGGCCATGCGCCCCGCGCGGTCGGCCTTCTTCACCAGCCGGTACCGGTCCTTCACCATCGCGCGGTCGACGTCTTTCGGCGGCTTCGCCCGGTCGCGAATCAGCTTGA
>JAEUJR010000823.1 GCA_016793585.1 Archangium sp. | reverse complement strand
CGAACTGCTTCTTCACCTCGTCCTTGATGTTGGGAACGGTCTCGATGAGCGAGAGCTCGTAGACCGACTGGGCGTTGTCCGTCACGGGGCCGTACGAGTCGACCGCGATGGTAACGGGGCCCATGCCGAGGAAGCCGAAGGCCACGAGGCCGAAGGCGAAGACGGGCGAGGGGTCGACGCCGCCCTGCACGAAGAGCTGGCCGAGGCCCTGCATCGACACCCAGTACGCCGCGCCCATGAGGCCGACCAGCACGGCGCCCATCCAGTAGCCCGAGAAGTTACCGGCCACGAGACCCGAGATGACGTTGAGCGACGCTCCGCCTTCTTTCGACGCCGTGACGACCTCGCGCACGTGGCGCGACTCGGTCGACGTGAACGCCTTCACCAGCTCGGGAATCAGCGCGCCAGCGGCCGTGCCGCACGTGATGATGACCGACAGCTTCCACCACATCGTGGTGTCGCCGTTGAGGTTGGGGATGAGCAGGTACGACGCGATGAAGGTGACGGCGACCGACAGCACCGACGTGAGAATCACCAGCTGCGTGAGCGGGTGCTCGAAGTTCATCTTGTCGGCGTTCGCGTAGCGGCCCTTCTGAATGACGTTGTTGACCGTGTACGAGAGGAAGCTGGTGACGACCATCATCACGCGCATCGCGAAGATCCACACGAGCAGCTGCACCTGCACGGCCGGGTTCGGCGCCGCGAGCAGAATGAAGGTGATGAGCGCGACGCCCGTCACGCCGTAGGTCTCGAAGCCGTCGGCCGAAGGACCAACCGAGTCACCGGCGTTGTCGCCCGTGCAGTCGGCGATGACGCCCGGGTTACGCGCGTCGTCTTCCTTGATCTTGAAGACGATCTTCATGAGGTCGGAGCCGATGTCGGCGATCTTGGTGAAGATGCCGCCGGCGATGCGGAGCGCCGAGGCGCCCAGCGACTCACCGACCGCGAAGCCGATGAAGCACGAGCCGGCGAGCTCGGGCGGCACGAACACGAGGATCATGAGCATCAGCAGCAGCTCGACCGAGATGAGCATCATGCCGATCGACATGCCGGCCTTGAGCGGAATGTCGTAGGTGGGGAAGGGCTTGCCCATGAGCGACGCGAACGCGGCGCGCGAGTTCGCGAAGGTGTTCACGCGAATGCCGTACCAGGCGACGCCGTAGCTGCCCGCGATGCCGATGAGCGAGAACACGAGAATGATCAGCACGCGAACGGCCGTCGGCCACTCGGCCGCCTTGCCCTCGACGTGGGCCATCGAGAAGTAGGCCGCGATCACCGCGCCGATGAACAGCTCGAGCACGAGAATGAACTTGCCCTGCGTCACCATGTACTGCTTGCAGGTTTCGTAGATCAGCTCGCTGATCTCGAGCATCGACTTGTGCACCGGCAGGTTCTTCAGCTGGCTGTACTGCACCGCGCCGAAGACGAGGCCCAGGGCCGAGACGACGATGCCGATCATCAGCAGCGTCTTGCCGTCGAGGCCGAGGAACTGCTGGCTGGCGAGATCGGGGAGAACGAGGTTGGCCTCGCTGGCGAGAGCGAGCGCCGGCAGGAACAACCCGGCAAGACCCGCAAGTCTTGAGAGCTTCATGAGCTTGATTCCTCAGGGGTGAAGAGAGCGCGCGGCCCATAGCACACAAGGCGCGCGTTCACGCAAGGTCTTCGCGCGAGCGTGGAGAGCCGTTTGCAGAGCCGTGAACTCGTCATGAATCAGACCGGTTCCGTCGACGAGCTCATCGATGCGCTGAGCGGCGTGCTCCGCGACTTCGGGCGCTATGCGTTCGATCTCTCACGCCAGGACGCCCGCCGCACCGAGGCGCTCTTCGATCAGTGGGCCCAACACGTGGTCGCCGGCGTCGAGGCGCCTGGTGGGGCGGGCAAGACCGCGGGCCGTCGCGACTACCCCGGCCTGCGCCGCGCCTTCACGCAGCACCGCCAGTCCGAACAGTCCGAGATGACTCAGGTGCAGGACTCGCTGCGCGAGGTGGTCTGGGCCTTCGTCGGAGGCCTCAATCGCCTCGTGGTCGACGACGCGGCCGACGACGCGAAGGTGACCGCCACGCTCTCGCAGCTCGCCTTCAAGCTGGGCAAGTCGTCGCCGATCGAGATCCGCTCGGTGGCGCTCGAGGCGGTGGCGCAGGTGCAGGCGGTCTTCGAGGCGCGGCGCGCCCGCCAGCAGACGCAGATGCAGTCGCTCGCCGAGAAACTCGAGACGCTCGGCACCCAGCTCGAGACCGCTCGCAAAGAGAGCACCACCGACGCGCTCACGCACCTCTACAACCGGCGCGCCTTCGACGAGCAGCTCTCACGCACGGTCGAGCTCGCGGCGCTTCGAGCCGGCGGTGCGGCCCTGGTGATGATCGACCTCGACCACTTCAAGCAGGTCAACGACACCTGCGGCCACCCCGCCGGAGACGCCGTGCTGTCGGCCGTGGCGCAGGCCTGCGTGCGCGTCTTCAAACGCAAGGGTGACTTCGTCGCGCGGTACGGCGGTGAAGAGCTGGTGGTGCTGATGCGCGACGTCGACGAACACGAACTCGAGGCGCTCGCCGAGAAGGCCCGGAGCGCCATCGCCGACCTGAAGGTGCCGTTCGAGAAGAAGACCCTGCGCATCACCGCGTCGCTGGGCGCGGCGTTCTGGAAGCGGGGCGAGAGCGCCGAGGCGTGGGTGAAGCGCTCCGACGCCGCGCTCTATGCAGCCAAGAGCGCGGGCCGGAACCGCGTCGTCACGGCCTGAACATCGGGGTGACGATGGTCGAGAAGGCCTGCGGCACCGCGCGGGTGCCGTACTCGACGCGTGCGTTGAACCCGGTGTTGTTGGCCTCGATCTGCACCAGGTAGGGCTGACCCGCGATGAGAATGGCTGCCGGGATCACGAGGCTGGTGTTCGCGGTCGAGAACTCGAAGGTCTCGGCGGCCGTGGTGGCCGCGTTGGTGGCCGTGGTGAGCCGCGTCAGCGTCACGTAGTAGGTGGTGACCGTGCCCAGGGTCGGCGCCGTCCACGTCAGGGCCACGGTGGTGCCCACTCCAGTGCGATCGGCCGTGAAGGGAGTGCCGTTGAGCGTGACGCCGCTCACGGGCCCGAGTCGCGGTGTGATGGGTGACGAGGTCAGCGCCGCCATCGTGTCGAAGTGGCCAAAGCCCGAGACGAGGGCCAGCGGGCCGGTGGTGCCGGCGACCTGCCGCGGCGTGTCGACGAGGAAGAACGTTCGGCCGACGATCGACCAACCCGAGGGGAAGGGCGTGACCAGCGTGAACGACGACGGCGGCGCCTGCGAGGCGGGCACCTGCACGAACCACGAATCGACGACGTTGGTGGTGTTCGGTGTGGTCGAGGGGAACGGAGAGAAGCCGAGAAAGCCGCGCGGGTTCGTTCCGGGCGGCAGGCCCGTCTGCAGGGCCGAGAAGGAGTTCAGGCTCCACGAGAACGACTGGGTCACGCTGGGCAGGTTGGGCGGCTGGAGCATCGCTCCGGTGAGCGCGGTGGTCTGGCCGTTGAGCTGCGTGAAGGGCGCGAGCTGAACCGCCGACACCGTCGAGCCCGTGCTGAAGCCACCATCGGCGGCGAAGCGGTACTGGAGCACCCAGGTGTCGTCGCCCAGCGTCTGGTTCACCAGCTTCACGCCGTTGAAGTTGCCCGACATGTTGGCGGTGGTGGCGCCAGCCAGCGGAGCGGCCGTGAGCGGGAAATTGTAGAAGGTGTTGCCCACGTTCGGCGAGACCCAGACCAGCTGATCCTGCCCGGCGATCCAGGGCGCCATCGCCGAGACGGCCACGTTCGTCGTGGTGGGGTTCACCGTGGCGGTGGCGGCGTTCGCCCGCCCAAGCGTGTACGAGTTGAAGGCCACCTGACGAGCGTTGGTCTCGAAGAAGTTGCCGCCGACCCGAATGAGCACGGTGCCCATCGGAACGTTGGGGATGGTGAAGGTGCCGTTCACCTGCCCCGTACCTGCGATGACGCTGTAGCCATTGCCGCTCGGCACGTAGGCCTCGATGGTCACAGCAGTGAGGTTGCTCGCCGACGTCACGGTCGTGCCGTTGCTGAGGTAGCTGAGGTCCGTGAAGGTGCCGGTGATGTCGGAGCCGGCCGAGCCGCCAGCCGCCGAGCCGCCAGCAGTCGCGGTGCCGCCAGCCGTCGCGGTGCCGCCAGCCGTCGCGGTGCCGCCAGCCGT
>JAEUJR010000815.1 GCA_016793585.1 Archangium sp. | reverse complement strand
TGCTCGTGTTCGCGGTCGCGATGGCTGCGGCGTACCAGTACTTCTCGCCGTCGCCCGAGTGAGTCACTTCACGAAGCGCCAGCAGCGGTGCAGCTTCTGACGGAAGTCCTGCGGCTGCGACTTCAGCTCTTCGGCGGGAGTGAGATCGTCGTCGAGCTCAAACTCGAGGAAGTTGTTCGAGAAGTAGAGCGTGCCGCCGGTCGCGAGCCGATCGAGACAGCGCTCAATAAGCCACGCGTGATCACGCTGCACCTCGAAGCGCCGCCCCATCTTCTTCGACGACGAGAACGAGGGCGGGTCGACGACGATGAGATCGTACTCGCCGCGATCGTGCTCGACCCACGCGAGCACGTCGTCACGCAATACGCGGTGTTTCGGGCCGGGAGAAAAACCGTTGAGCGCGAAGTTGCGCTCGGCCCAGGCGCAGTAGGTGTTGCTCAGGTCGACGGTCGTCGTCGTAGCCGCTCCACCAGCGAGGGCGTGAACGGTGAACGCGCCCGTGTACGCGAACAGGTTCAAGAAGCGCTTTCCATTCGCTTCGGCGCCGACGCGCTTTCGCGTGACGCGGTGGTCGAGGAAGAGCCCGGTGTCGAGGAAGTCGGTCAGGTTGCACTCGAACTTGCGGCCGTACTCTTCGACCGTGACGAGGCGCGAGGCTGGCGTCGACTTCTCGAAGCGGCCTTCACCCCAGGCTTTCGGCTCGTGGATCTTCACGATGACGTCGGTGGGCGCGACGCTGAGCCCCTTCGTGCACGCCTCGATCACTTCGGCCTTGAGCGACTCGGTGCCGGCCTTGAGCTGCTTCTTTCTCGGGTACGCGATGA
This sequence comes from Archangium sp., assembly GCA_016793585.1. The sequence goes on along the minus strand of JAEUJR010000815.1, from coordinate 13,119 downwards.
CGTGAATGACGCCTGCGTACGAGTCGATCGACACGGGCCACTCGGGCATGTCGAGGTCGTAGAGGCGGAAAGCGGTGACGCCTTCCTTCTTCGCCCAGGCCTGGCGCGGCTTGAGGTTCTTGGTGAGTCGGTTGGCGAGGGCGTCGGCGGCGGACACGATCACGAGGTACGTCTTTGGCTCGCAGAACCGCAAGCCCATTCGGCGCGCGCTGGAGTACACCGCCGCCATGCGCAGACTGCCGCTCGTGCTCGTGGTGACGGCCTCGGTGTCGCTGGCCGGGGAAGGGAAGTGGACTCCGCAGCAGGTGCTCGAGCTGGGGCCAGCGTGGGTGAAGCAGCAGGGCTTCTCGTTGCCGCTCTCGAAGTTGTGGGACGAGAAGAAGGGCGGCGGCCTGCTCGCGAACGCGGTGCAGTTGCCAGGGTGCTCGGGCAGCTTCGTGTCGGCCGATGGGTTGTTGATCACCAACCACCACTGCATCGTCGGCATTCTGCAGGAGCACTCCACGCCGCAGGCGAACCTCGTGAAGGACGGCTACCTCGCGAAGTCGCGCGAAGAGGAGAAGCCGGCAAAGGCGTTTCGCATTCAGGTGCCGCGGCGCTTCGTCGACGTGACCGCGGCGGGGCTGGGCGCGGTGCCCCAGGGAGCGGACGATCTCACGCGCTTCAAGTCGGTCGAGGCGAAGCAGAAGCAGCTCGTCGCGGAGTGTGAAGCGCAGGCCGGCACGCGGTGCACCTTCGCGGCGTTCGATGGCGGGTTGTTCTTCACGCTGACCGAGTTCGCCGAGCTGTCCGACGTGCGGCTCGTCTACGCGCCTCCCGAGATGGTGGGGAACTACGGCGGCGAGACCGACAACTGGAGCTGGCCGCGGCACACCGGCGATTTCTCACTCGTGCGCGTCTACGAGAACGGCAAGCCGTACCAGCCGGCGTACTGGTTTCCCGTCTCGACGAAGGGCGTGAAGCCCGGCGACGCCGTGGCGGTGCTCGGGTACCCGGGCGTGAGCTATCGCGCCTGGCTGGCCGACGAGATGGCCGAGCGGCGTGAGCTCTACTTTCCTCGCGCGAAGAGCGTGTCGGCCGAGTGGATTCGCATCATGCAGGACGAAGGCGCGAAGAGCGCCGAGGCGAGCATCGCGACGTCGGACGATCTCCGCGGGCTCTTGAATCGACGGAAGAACGCCGAGGGACAGCTCGCCGGAATGCAGCGCGGGAAGCTGCTCGAGAAGCAGAAGACGGCGGAAGAGGGCGTGCGATCGTGGGCGCTCAAGCGTGCCGATCAGAAGGCGGCGCTCGATGCGTACGAGGCGCTGAGCGCGTTGATGGTCGAGAAACGCTCGACGTGGGAGCGGGACTTTCTCCTCGACACCATCAGCTGGGGCCCGCGCGCGTTGGCGTGGCCGGTGACGCTGGTGCGCAAGTCGACGGAGTCGGTGAAGCCCGACGCCGAGCGCGAGCCGGGCTACCAACAGCGAGACCTCGAGCGGCTGAAGGACAGGCTCGAGCGGGATCAGAAGCGCTACTCGCCCGCGGTCGACGTGCGAATTCTCGAGAGCTGGGTGCTGCGCATGCTGGATCTTCCGGTGGCTCAGCGGTCGCCGACCGTCGAAGCCGTCTTCGGCAAGCTGCGTGCTGACGGTGGAATGAACCGCGACGCGCTGCGAGCGCAGTTGGTGAAGCTGATCGCGGACTCGAAGGTGTTCGTGCTCACCGAGCGCCTGAAGATGTTCGACGAGACGCCGGATCAGCTGAAGGCGCGCAAGGATCCGCTGATCGAGCTCGGCTTCGCGATCGATGCCGAGCGACGCGAGCTGAAGGACCGCCGCGATCGCTGGTCAGGCGCGACGCTGCGGTTGCGGCCGGCGTGGCGGAAGGCCGTGCTCGCGCAGAGTGGAAAGCCGGTGGCTCCCGATGCGAACAGCACCCTGCGAGTCACCTTCGGCAAGGTGCAGGGGTACGTGCCGAGAGATGCACTCACGGCGGCTCCGCAGTCGACGCTGAGCGGCGTGATCGAGAAGGACCAGGGGGAGGGTGACTTCGAAGTTCCGGCGAAGGTGCGCGAGGCGTACGCAGCGAAGAAGTTCGGACGGTGGATCGACTCGTCACTGAAGGACGTGCCGGTCGACTTCCTCTCTGACTGCGACACGACGGGCGGCAACTCGGGCAGCCCGACCATCGATGGCAACGGGCGGCTCGTCGGCGTGAACTTCGATCGCGTGTGGGAGAACGTGGCGAACGACTTTGGCTACAACCCGGTCATCGCGCGCAACGTGAACGCCGACGTGCGGTACCTGTTGTGGCTGCTCGAAGAGGTCGAGGGGAATCCGGCCCTCGTTCGCGAGCTGATCGGCACCGCGAAGTAGTCAGCGGCGCGGGCGATCGGGCGGTGGTCCCGACGGACGACACGCGAGCGGCAATTCACTGCTGGGCGAGAAGCACGTGCCTTCCATCGTGCGTCCGTCGTGTGTCATCGAGCACGTGGCTCCCGACGACTTGCCCTGACAGGCGCTGAGCGCTTCCGGCGGCGGCCCACGTCCACCCGGAGGCCCGCGACCCGGTTCAGGTTGCGCGCTGGCGACACACGAGAACGTCACGACGAGCCACGTCAGCCGACGAAGAGCGGTCATGGCCTCTCTGTGTTCCGCAACGGCGAAAAGCGATCACCGGGCCGATCCCGCCCGTTCGTGAATCTCACCATCAGATGACACTGCTTCTTCCGATGCTGCTCAGCGGACTGCTCGTGCTCCCTGAAGGAGACGAGCTGTGTGCCCCGAAGGCGCTCGTCTCAGGGCTCGTCAGGCTCGAGGCGGGGCTCTCGATCGTGCAGGTCGACGTCGTGGTGTCGGTCGCCGAGTACGAAGCCGGAGTCGGTGGCGTCGCAGGCGCAGTGTTGCCTGGCGTCGTGCTTCAGATGGACGGCCATTTCTCGGTGCCACTGCCGAAGCGCGGGCCGCGCCCAAAACTCCTGCACGTCTCGGCGTCTGTTCGCGACACGAAGGTCTCCGAGTACGTGATCGTTCGACCGGGCTCGTGCGTCGAGTTCCGGCTCTTCAAGGCAGCGGCCGTGACACACTGAGGGGCATGCCCGCGCTCTCGTTCGTCCTCCTCAAGGCTCCGGTTCAGGTCGATCCCGCTGCCGTCGTCTCCACCTTCGCAGAGCTCTTCCCCGACGAGCCGGCGCTCACGCACGCGCCTGGTGAGAAGCCCGACGTGCTCGAGTTCGCCTCCGGGCAGATCATCACCTTCGTCGCGTTGATGCCGGCTCCGGTTCCGAAGGGCGAAGCCGACGAAGCGGCCGCGCGCAGCATTTCGGCGTTCCGCAAGGGCGGTTTCACCGTACCGCCGCACCTCGCGCACCTGCTCGTCACCACGATGGGCGAAGAAACGAAGACCGCCGTCGGGCTTGCACGCCACACGCAAATCGTCGCCGCGGTCACGAAGGTCTCGAGGGCGGTCGGCGTCTACGAAGGCAACGCGGGCGCCACGCACGAGCCGAACTTCTATGTGGGCGTCGCTACCGACGCGACGTACCCGACCATGTTGTGGAACGGCGTCAGCATGGCGCGCACGCCGGAACGCCTCGAGCTGCTCTCGCTCGGCATGGGCCAGCTCGAGCTTCCCGATCTGCTCCTCGTCGCGCCTGCGTCAGAGGGCAATGCCGCGCTGGAGTTCTTCTTCGATCTGCTCGCCTACGTCGCCAGCCGCGGCACTCGCATTCCCGCTGGCGAGACCGTGGGTCGCGACGAAGACGAGAAGCTCACCGTGCACTACGTGCCCTCGCCGATCGACGAGAACGTCGAGGTCGCGCGCGTGTCGATGGTCGACTGAGGGTTACTGCTTCGCCTTGCCGAGTGAGAGCAGGCCCACGATGCCGGTCGCCAGCGCCGCGATCGAGTCACCTGCGATGAGGCCGCCACCGACGAGCGACGTCGTCGACATGTCCTCGGGCAGCGCCTCGCCTTCTTTCGCCGGAGGAGCGCGCTTCTTGCCGTACCAGTTCACGAACGACGACACCGCGCCGCCGATGCTGAACCACACGCTCGTCGCGTAGCTGACGAAGCCGGCGAACGACGACGCGTACGGAGACGGCACGAGGAAGCAGTCGAAGCAGAAGTCGAAGCCGAAGCCGACCTTCGACTGAATCCACGCCTTGTAGCGGGCGTTGCCCTTGACGATCTTGCGAATGACCTCTGTGACGAGACCGATCACGAAGCCGATCAACATCGCGGGAATCTGGAAGGCCTTCGGCTGGGTGATGGAGCGCACCGCTCCGGCGATCTTCAGCGTCATCGCGCTCTGCCACTGGCCCGACCCGCCACCGTCGACCTTCAGCTCGGGGTACGCGGTCATGAACAGCTTCGCCATGTAGACGCTGAGCACTGCGCCGAGGAACACGCCGATCACCTGATAGCGGAACTGGTGCGTGCGGTTCGTGCCGAGCCGCCAGCCGGTCGAACGATCCTGCTGCATGTCTCCGCCGATGGCCGTCACGACGAACACGATGCTCGCCGCGATGAGCCCCTCGATGGGCGCCTTGAGCCCGATGAGCGCCATCATCACCACGCTCACCACGAAGGCCGACGAGATCGGGTTCGAGTCGGTGATGCCGAACGAGATCCCGTTCACGAGCATCATCGCGAAGGCGAGCACGATCGCGAGCAGCACCCAGCCGATGCCGACGTTCAGCAGGCCGACCGACACGCCGATCACCATCAGGCCCCAGAAGCCGAGCCACATCACCAGGCGCGTCGTGTTCGTCTGCTTCCACTCTTCGACGGGCGCCGCGGTGGCTTCGGTGGCCGCGACGTTGGCCTGACGAATGCGCTGCGCCGCTTGCCGGAGGATCAAGAAGATGTCGACGACGGCGGCGCCCATGATCGTGCCGAGCGCGACGAGGAAGGCGAACTTGCGGAACGGCTCCTTCTCACCGAGCCAGTGGTTCTCGCGCAGCCACGGCGTCATCGCGTCCCACGCCACTGCGTAGATGAACGCGGGCACCGTCACGCGCGCTCCGAGAATGATGCCTGCGCCGATGGTCGAGATGCTGATGTCGAGCGAGAGCAGCTTCGCCACGATGCCCTGCTGATACGCGGGCCCGGCAGCCTTCTCGGCCGCGGCCTCTGCGTGAGCCAGCTGCTCCAGCCCGAGGGGAATGATGGTGCCGAGGCCGACGCCGGCGGCGAGCTGACCGACGCTCCGCTTGAGCAGGCGAACATCGGTGAGCGCGCGAAGAATGTTCGCGACCGCGAGGCCCGACGGGTACGTGAGCTGCAATTTGTCGACGAGCAGCGGCGTGAAGATCATGCCGACGCCGACGCCGAACATGCCGACCGACAGGAAGTAGAGAATAAGCTTCCACACCGGCGGCTCTTCGAGCCCGAGCCACACCATCGCCTGAATGAGCACGCCCATGGCCGCCATCGACGCGACCGACGCCGCGGCCGTCTGCATGTAGTTCGCGCCGTGTTTGCCCTCGGGCCCGTAGAAGTAGGTGATCGTCGAGCCGAGAATGCCGGCCAGCACCTGCCCGCCCACGAAGAAGCCGAGCGAGAAGTTCATGTAGCTGGCGGTGATGCCGCCGAGCGGGCCGAGCACGAGCACGGCGATGGCCGCGAGGAAGACGTAGTAGCGGGTGGTGCCCAGCGGGAACCAGCGCGCGAACAGGCGCGGGCTCGAAGGTGCGGTCGTCTCGGTCGACATCGGGTGTTTTTCCCCTCTCGTGGAGGGCGCGGCATAGCCGAACGCGCTCGGAAACGCAGGCGGTCGCGTTACGCTGTGCGTCCGTGAGCAGCGTCTACCCGAGCCAGTACCAGCTTCCCGAACTCACCGCGCACCTCGTCGCCCTGCTGGAACGTCGCCGCGCCGCCTTCGACGTCTGGGACGAGAAGGCCGAGGCCGCGCTGAAGGAGGCCGCCCAGGAAGCGCTCGTCGAGGCCGGCAGGCAGTTCAAGGAGCTCGCCGACGATGCCCCGTATTGGCAGCGCACGACCGAGGCGCTGCTCGAGGTGGCGCTCCCGAGGTACTTCCGCCTCGCGAAGGAGCAGCACGCGCTCGAGAAGCGGGGCTACGGCGCGTGGCGTGGAGGAGACTTCATCTCTCGCGCTGCCTTCGCCGGCATCGGTCTGGTGGTCGGCTTCATCATCTTGCGCACGGCCGTTCCCGACTGGCTCGAGCCGTTGCCGCTCGCGATGTTCATCGGTGGTCCGCTCATCCCCGACGCGCAGGCCTTCTTCGCGAAGCGCAAGTACTCGAAGCAGCTGCTCGCTCTCGTCGAAGACATGAAGGCCGAAGCGAGCGACCGGCGCGCATATCAACCTCTCGGCGTCGACGAAGGTGCCCTGACGGACTCGACGTCGCCGCAGAAGTCGTCGAACTCGGTGAAGGGATGAGCACGCCGTACCAGCCGATTCCCGAGACGACCCAGGTTCACGTCGATCGGCTCGTGGGCTCCACGGTCGGCGCGCATCGCGTCGTGCGGCACGTCACCGAGGGCCGCTACGGCACGATCTATCGGTGCGAGCACCTCGAGACCGGCGCGAACACGACGCTCGAGGTGTTGCGCACGCAGCTCAAGGGCAACGACCAAGACGCGCGCGCCGCGAACGCCATCAAGAGCCCGGGCGTGGCGACGGTGACGGGCTTTGGCGACCTGCCCGATGGGCGCCACTGGCGAATGATGGAGCTGCTCGATGGAGAGTCGCTCGGTCAGCTGATCGCCCGGCGCGGCCCGATTCCACCCGCCGAGGTGGTGAGCATTCTCGAGCGCGTCGCCACGGTGCTCGAAGCGGCGCATGCGTGGGCGATCGTGCACGGCTCCCTCGGCGCGACGAACGTCTTCCTCATCGGAGACTCGGTGAAGTTGATCGATTTCGGCCTCGCGCGAGAGCGACTGACCGCGGCTGCCGACCTGCGCGCGCTGGGCTGGTTGGGCACGGCGCTGCTCGCGGGTGAAGACGCTGCCGATGGCCGGCGTGCGCCGCCGGGAACCTCTGGTATCGCTCCCGTGCTGCGTGCGTTGATCGATGGGCAGTTGGCGACTGCGACGATCGCGCGAAAGGCGTTGCTCGACTCGGTGACCGTCGCTTCGGCCGCTCCCGTCGCCGCGAAGCCGAAGTCGAAGGCCCTGGCGATCGGTGTGGCGCTCGTGCTCGTCGGTCTCGTCGCGGCAGCAGTTGGCCTCTTCCCCCGCGAGGCGCCAGCGCTCACCGAAGACGAAGCGACGATGCTCGATGACGAAGAGCCCGCAACGCAGGAGGAGCCGCAGCTCGCTCCACCCACGACCCTCGAGCCCGTGCCCGTGGTCGAGAAGCCGGTTCGCGCTCCGCGTGCACACCTCGGCGGCTCGCGGCCGGTTCCCGAAGCGGCGGAGCTGCAGGTGCTGATCAACAGCCTCGAACGTCGGCTCCAGAAGCGTGGCACTGGCGACGTCGATCAAGCGCTCTCGGTGCTCAACAAGCAGCGGCTTCGCTTGACGGGCTCTCCGACGCTCAGTGAACGCCGCGACGTGGTTCGGCAGCTCGCGGGCTGGCGCAAGAGCTACCTGCGCTGATCAGCGCCCGCCATCGAGGTTCGAGAGCACGATGGGGTAGTTCACGTTGATCGGCCCGTTGAGCGGCGGGTCGAACCGCAGCTCGGCCAGCGACGAGAGAATGCAGCCCTCGAGCGGAACGTGCCCGATGCCAGCATCGCCGACAGCGATCTGCGTGATGCGGCCTTCGACCGCGTCATCGGTGTCGATGGTGAAGGTGACGACCAACTTGCCGCCGAGCCCGGGATCCAACGGGAGCCAGGACTCGTAGCAGTGCTTCACCTCGGGAAGGGTCGAGCGGATGGCGGCCCGAATGCCGTCTCGGTCGATCGCGAAGCGGGTGCCTGCATCGCTCGAGGTGTTGGTCGTCGCGTTGGGCCGCACGGGGGCGCTGTCGGAGCTGCCGGGCGAGGGCTCACTCGGCGGCTGAACGCCAACGGGCTGCACCGGCGCCGGCATCACCGCGACTGCTTCTTGTCGTGGCACCGCTGCTTGCGGCACGACGACTGCGACGGGGCGGGGCTTCGTCTCGAGCCGAACGTTCGTGGCCGGCGACGTCTCACGTGAGGTCGGCTCCCGGTCGCGCGTCGACGACGGCCACGACCACCCGAGCGTTCCGGCCAACAGCAGGCAGGCTGCGATGACGGCGAAGCGGATCTTCTTGTCCATGAGTGCGACTCCAGCGGTGAGCCATGGGCCTGCGGTCGGCAACACGAGCGGCGCCACCGACAGCCGCCATGCCTCGCGTCCTTCGGCGTCGAGCGAGACGCGCAATCGGTCGAGCGCTTCCTTCAGTCTCCAGCGAACGGTGCCTGCGGGTACCTGCAGTCGTTCGGCGATCTCGGCCGATGACAGGCCCTCGAAGAAGCGGAGCAGCACCGTCTGGCGAAACGGCTCTTCCAGCTCGAGCACGTGTTGCACCAGGCGCTGCTGAACCTGAACGCGACCGACCAACTCCTCGGGGCCCGTGTCGTGATCAGCCGACGGAAGGGCTTCGTTTCTCGCTCTGATCGTCTCGTCACGAAACCGCTTTCGGGCGGCGTTCTGCAGCACCCGCGCGAGCCAGGGCCTGGGCGGTCGCTCCGAATCTGGTGGCGACTTGATCGCAGACAGCCACAGCTCCTGAACCGCGTCGTCCTGATCATCGCGAACGAGGCGCGTCGCAAGCACCCGAACCCACTCGGCATGTTGCAGCAGTTCGTCGACGTCGCTGGTCGGCCGGGAGCCCATCGCCTCTTCCTATCCACGCCGCGTCGAAAGTGTTGGCGGCGGCAATTTCGACGAGGCGGCGATCCCGGGGGAAAACCGCGGCATGACTCCAGCTGAACGTTTGCGCGGCACCCTGGTGAGGCGCGGTCGCTTCCTCTGGCCGTTGTTCGCCATCTTCCTGATCCTCGTCTTCGGCTACACCTCGTGCTCGTCGTACGTGAGGCCGGGGCAGTGGGGCGTGAAGCAGGTGACGTTTGGCTCGGGGCAGGGCGTTCACACCGAGATCTACGAGCCGGGGCTCTACTTCCTCACGCCCGGCGCCGAGCGCATGCACCTGTTCCCTGCAGACCTGCAGGTGCTCGAGATGAGCGACGCGCAGGAGCCGTCGGCGCACATTCCCAATCTGCGCGCGGTGCCGGCGCTGAAGATTCAGACCTCCGAGGGCTACACGGTGTCGGTCGACGTCACGGTGCTCTACCGCGTCGACGATGCGTACAAGGTGATGACGCAGATCGGCCCGGGCCGGCTCTACGAAGACTCGGTCGTCATTCCGCGCACCGAGCAGCAGCTGCGGCGCACGTTCGGCGAGCTCGACGCCGAGGAGTTCTACAAGGGCGACACGCGCGAGAAGGCCGCCGAAGAGGCGCAGCGGTTGTTGATCGAAGACCTCTCTCCGCGCGGCATCAAGGTGACGCACGTGCTGGTTCGTCAGTACCGCTACGACTCGCGCTATCAGGCCGCGATCGAGCAGCGGAAGATTCAGGATCAGACGGTCTTCAAGAACCAGGCAGAGGCGCTCGCGGCGCAGGCCGAAGCCGAGAAGAACAAGATCGTGGCCGAAGGCGCGGCGCTGGTCGAGGTCGAGTACGCGCGCGGAAAGGCCGAGGTCGAGAAGCTGCGCAGCGAAGCCGACCTCTACACGCGCACGAAGGCGGCCGAAGGTGAGCTCTCGGTTCGGCTCGCGAAGGCCCAGGGCATCGAGCTCGAGAACAAGGCGCTGCGCGGTGCAGGCAGCGAGAACATGGTCGGGCTCAAGATGGCCGAGGTGCTCGAGGGCGTCGACGTCATCGTCGTGCCGAGCGACGGCGAGGGCGGCACGAACCCGCTCGATCTCAACCAGCTGCTCCGCCGCTTCGACGTGAGGGGAGAGTGACCATGAAGACCCTTCAGCTGATCGTCGTGGCTGCGGTCGTGTCGTCGGTGAGCGGGTGCGCGTGTCACTCGACCGACGCGAACGAGGTGGGCGTGCTCACGAGAAAGCTCGCTCCGTTCGGGAAGCGTGGCGTGCAGGAGGAGGTCTATGCCTCGGGCGCGACGTACTTCTTCGCGCCGATCATCACCGACTGGCACACGTTCGAGACGAAGCTGCAGAACCTGCGCATGCAGAAGCAGCCAGGGTCGGATGGCGTGATCGACGACGTCGAGTTCAAGACGGTCGATGGCAACGACATCTCCGTCGACGTGACGGTGACCTGGCGCATCGACCCCGCGAAGGCGCCGCACGTGTTGCAGCGGGTGGGTGAGTCGACCGACGACGTGCAGGAGCGCCTCGTTCGGCCAGCCGCGCGTGCGTACGTGCGAGACGCGCTCAATCGCCTGCGCTCGGAGGACTTCTACGTCGCCGACAAGCGGTTCGCCGCGGCCGAGGAGTCGCGCAAGCTGCTGCTGCTCGCGCTCGGGCCCGAGGGCGTGATCGTCGAGCAGGTGATCCTCGGAGAGCACCGCTTCGCGCCCGCCTACGAAGAGGTGATTCGCGAGAAGAAGCTGGCCGAGCAGAACGGCGAGAAGCTGAAGAGCGAAGCGCAGGCCGCGGCCGAGGAATCGAAGCGCAACCTCGAGTCGGCGCGCGGCGTGGTGTCGAAGGACATCGCGACGGCGAAGGGTGAGCTCGAGCAGGCGAAGCTGGCGGCCGATGCGCAGCTGGTGAAGTCGAAGAACGAAGCGACGGCGTCGCTGACCGAAGCGAAGACGCGGGCTCAGTCGATCGAGAAGGAGAACGCAGCGCTCGGTGGTGCGGGTGGTCGCACGATGGTGAAGCTCAAGATCGCCGAGGCGTTGCAGGGGAAGCGGCTGGTCATGATCCCCACGGGGAAGGGCGCGAACCTGCAGACCCTCGATGTGAATGAGCTGATCACCGTGAAGGCGGCTCAGAAGGCGACGAAGTAGCCGTCACTTCGGCGCCGCGTGCGCGATCGTTCGGAGCTCGAGGACGAGCTTCTTGCGGAAGGCGTCAATCGCAATGGGGGCGGCGCCTCCTGGGAGATTCCGCCAGCCGTCGATCAGCCACACCCAGAACTCGCGCTTGCGGCCGAGGTGGCGCTGAATGTTCTCCCAGTTGCCCACACGTCGCGCAGCCGAAGGTACTGCCAGACCTCCTTCCACCGCGCCTCGCGCATCAACACTGCCACTGCGCACGAATCGCCGGGTCCTCGTCGCGCAAGCGCTCGCGGAAGACCTCTTCGGTCACCTCGACGCTCCAGACACTCTATCGTACGAGGCGCTCATGCTCTCGCTGCTCGTCGCCGTTCTCGTTTCGCAGCACCCCGTCGCGGCCACGCCTCCCGCCGACCCGAAGCTCGCCGCCGTCGCAGCGATTCACGGTGAAGCAGGCCCGTGGGCGGTCGCCGGCTACCGCATGGGAAGCTTCGCGCTCCAGAAGCTGGGCCTTGCCTCGCAGAGCCACGACCTCAAGGTCCTTCACCGCTCGCCGAAGACGCCCCAGTTCGCCTGTGTCGCCGACGGAGCCCAGGCCGCCACAGGTGCCAGCGTCGGCAAGCTGAACCTCGCGCTCGAAGAGGCGCCGTTCGAACAACTGCAGACCACCTTCACCAACTCGAAGACCGGAGCGTTCGTCACGCTCAAGCCCTCGAAGGCGTTCGTCGCGCGCTTCACCAACACGCCGCGCGAGAAGGCGCTCGAGAACGGCAAGGCCGTGCTCGCCCTCAAAGACGCCGAGGTCTTCGAGATCGTCGCCGAGAAGTGATCAACGGGCTACGAGCCTCGTATGACACCTCGCGTTCGCGCTCGTGAGCTCGGCCTGCCGCTGGGCCGCTTCAAGCCCGGCAAGCACAACGCCATCACCGACGTCGAAGGCGTGCTCGTCGGGCACTCCACGATCATTCGCGGCGACGCGGGCCCTTTGAAGCCCGGCTTCGGCCCCGTGCGCACGGGCGTCACGGCGATTCTCCCGAACGAGTCCAACATCTTCATGGACCGGCTCGCCGGCGGCGCCTTCGTGCTCAACGGCGCGGGCGAGGTCTCGGGCCTCACCCAGGTCATGGAGTGGGGCCTGCTCGAGACGCCGATTCTGCTCACCAACACCATGTCGGTGGGCGCCGTGTCAGACGCCGTCGCGCGCGTGATGGTCGAGCAGTACCCGGGCATCGGCTCGGAGCACGACGTGATCATTCCCGTCGTGGGCGAGTGCGACGACAGCTACCTCAACGACATCGCCGGCCGGCACGTCACCGAGGCCCACGTGCGTGAGGCGCTCGCGAACGCGAAGGCCGGGCCCGTCACCGAAGGCTGCGTCGGCGGCGGCACCGGCATGATCACCTGCGACTTCAAGGCCGGCATCGGCACTTCGTCGCGAAAGCTGCCGCAGGTCTTCGGCGGCTACACGCTCGGCGTGCTGGTGATGAGCAACTTCGGAAAGATGCACAACCTTCGCGTGGCCGGCCTGCCCGTCGGAGAGTTCCTCGCCGAGAAGTTCAAGAACACGCCGCGCCGGCAGTTCAGCTACGGCTCGATCATCGCGGTGGTTGCGACCGACGCTCCGCTGTTGCCGCACCAGCTCACCCGTCTGTGCAAACGCGTCGGCCTCGGCATCGGGCGGGTCGGCTCGTACGCGGCGCATGGCTCGGGCGAGATCGTCGTCGGCTTCTCCACGGCCAACGTGGTGCCGCGGCGCACGCAGAAGATGGTCTACAAGATGAAGATCCTCCTCGATCAGCGCCTCGACCCTCTCTACGAGGCCGTGATGGAGGCGACCGAAGAGGCGATTCTCAACTCGTTGTGCATGGGCACGCCGATGTCGGGCGTCGACAACCACGAGGTGCCCGCGCTGCCGCTCGACGAGGTGCGCCGCTTCATCGACGCTACCCGGCCCATCTTCGCGACCGTCAAGAAGACGCCAGATGCTCCGGCCGTGCCCGCAGGCACCGAGCCGCTGTCAGACGCCGATCGGCAGGTCGAGTTCGATCTCTCTCAGGCCAGACCGACCGACGTGCGCAGCGCCGAGGGCATTCCGTTCCCCACCAACCCCGCGCCCGACACCGATGACGATGACGAGTGACCCCAGCCGGGTCGTTTGCTAGGCCGAGCGCCCCTCAACGTTTCACCATCAGACAAAGGAGCCACCATGGCCCGCAGCAAGAGCAAGCACC
>JAEUJR010000965.1 GCA_016793585.1 Archangium sp. | reverse complement strand
ACGCTCATCGGCCTCTCGGGCGTCACCATCGACGAAGAGAAGGGCCTCGCCGAGGTGCTGCGCATCAAAGAGGGCGCGCTCGCCGACCTGCGCAAGCCGAACTCCATTCTGCTCTTCGAAGACCAGGCCGCCACGCTCGACGCGCGGGTCGGAGACGCCGTCACCATCTCGGCGCCCACCGCGCGCGGCACCAACAACACCGTCGACGTCACCGTCGTCGCCATCGCCCGCAACATGGGCATGATGAGCGGCTTCTCGTGCTTCGTGAACGCCGGCACGCTGCAGAAGCTCTACCAGCTCAACGACGACACCACGGGCGCGCTGCAGGTCTACCTGCCCACCGCCGACCTCGAGGTCGTCAAACGCATTCAGGCGCGGCTGCGCGAGGCGCTCGTGAAGGGCGGCTACGAGGTGATGGCCGATGACCCGCGCGCGTTCTTCTTCAAGTTCGAGAACGTGTCGCGCGAGGGCTGGGTCGGCCAGAAGCTCGACCTCACGAACTGGCACGACGAGGTGAGCTTCGCCTCGTGGACGGTCGACCTCATGAGCGCGCTCTCGTTCTTCCTCGCCATCGTGCTGCTCGGCGTCGTCGGCGTCGGCATCATGATCGTCATGTGGATCAGCATTCGCGGCCGCACGCGCGAGATTGGAACGCTGCGCGCCATCGGCATGCAGCGCTTCGCCGTGCTGCGCATGTTCCTCGCCGAGGGGTTCCTGCTCGGGCTGCTCGCCACCCTCGCCGGAGTCGTCGCCGGCGTCGTCATCGGGCTGGTGCTCAACTCGATGCACGTGCCGCTGCCGCAGGGCGTTCAGTTCGTGCTGCTGTCGGACAAGTTGATCATCATTCCGACGGTGAAGTGGGTGCTCATCTCGCTCGCGTTCATCACCTCGGTCGTCACCAGCATCTCCATTCTGCCGGCCTTCCTCGCGGCGCGCATGAAGCCGGTCACGGCCATGGCGCACGCGGGCTGAAGTCGAGCGGTCTGCTCCCAGGCTGATCCGCTGCCGACTCCGGCTCGACCGTCACCAGACCGCGCCGCCCAGTTCGACGCGAAGGACGTCGTGTCGCTGCTCACGGTGAATGAGCGGCCGACCGGCGCACGCCCCGCGAACCCGATGATGCAGACCGTGACTCGACCTCCACAGCGCGCGGCGCCGGCTCGACGCGCCTCGAGCGCATGCCCGAGCTGTCTTCCGCCGTGACCGCGACGCCCCTGCCGCTCACGCGCACCGTGGCTCGCCGTTGGAGAGGCCTCACTCCCAGGCGTCGGTGGTGCCGAACAGGGCCTGGTTCAGGTCGGGTCGCTGCAGGGTGAAGTCGAGCGGAGTCACCTTCTGCACGCAGCTCACGTCGATGGGCGTCGTCGGCGCTTCGATGAACGACATCAGCAGCCGCGTACCGCACGAGCGCCGCTCTCCCGCCTCGTTCACATACGGAGACGACGCGAGCGTGGTGTGCGTCGCCGTCGGCAGCTCGACCCACGTCTGGTTCGGCCGTGTGAAGTGCGGCTTCATCACGCGCGCCTTGCGCAGCAGCGTCGCCGGGTCGAGCCCGCCCTGCAGGAACAACATCGGCATCGACGAGTCGGCCCACTGGGTGGCGAGGGGCCCGGGCGCGTAGGTCGGCCAGGTGCCGAGCTGCACCTCGAGCTGCTCGGTGATGTCGCGCGAGGCGACGGCGCCATCACGAATCGACTGCAGCAGCGCCCGCGTCGGCGGTGGAGACTCGTTGAACTCCGAGGTGATGATGTTGTGGGCGACGACCCAGCTCCACTGCTTCATGAACTCCGAGACGGTGCCCGGTTGCTGGGTGAGGTTCTGCATCAGCTTCTGCAACGCCGTCACGTCGCGCGGCTCGCAGCGGTCGGCGCGATAGACGATGGCGGCGAGGTACGCGCGCATCGAGGGGTCCATCAGGAACGAGCCGAACGCGCGCCGCAGCAACACGTTCGTCGGAGCGTCGGGCACGGCGATGGCGCTGCAGTGGCCCTGCTTCAGCTTCGCGAACAACGCCACGGCCTTTGCCCACGGCTCGGCCCCGAGCTTCGAGCGACAGAAGGTGTCGTCGGCGCACGCGCCGAGAAAGTCGCGCGCCGCTTCGTTCGCGTCTTCGTCTTGGCGGAACAGGCTCAACCCCGGCGCCGCGATGGAGTCGAACACCACGCCGTCGACCTGCTTCGGGAACAGCTGCACGTAGCGGTGCAGCCAGTAGGTGCCGTACGAGACGCCGTAGACGAACACCGGTTGGCCTTCGCGGCGCGTCGACTCGATGAGAATGCCGAGGTCGTTGGCGGCGTTGGTCGGGTTGAACGCCTGCAGCCGTGTGCCGTATTGCGCCGTGACGCTGGCGAGACACGAGGGCCACTCCGCTTCGGTGATGGAGAGCCCGCCTTCGCTGACGTCCTCCTCCTCCACTGGGCAGCCGAGGCGCGTCGACCGCCCCGTGCCGCGGTGGTCGGGGAAGTAGTAGTCGACATCGGGGAAACGCGTGGCCAGCTGCTCCGACAGGCCTTCGAACGCGTACCCCGACGCGCCAGGTCCGCCCTGCAGCATCCACAACGAGCGCAGGCCGCGCCCGCCCGCCGGCCGCCAGCGCTTCACGAAGACGTCGATGGTGGGGCCGCTCGGGTTCGCCGCGTCGAGCGGCAGCGGCACCGTCGCGCACTCGGCCCACGGCAGCTGGCCCTCGCTGTGGAGCGGGCAGCGAGTCCACGTCACCGCGCGGGTGGGAATGCCCGAGTCGGGGCGCATGGTGCCAGCGTCGGCTTCGACAGGCACGCCTGCGTCGGCTCCAGCGTCGGCGAGCAGTGGAAGCTCTTCGACCGGGTGGGGGCAGCCAGTGAGCACGAGCAACGGCAGCAGGAGTGAACGAGGCGTCATGCTCGACGACGTACCGCTCGCCGCTCTGCACCAGGCCTCACATCACCTCACTTCTCGTGCCGCAGAGGGCGTGACACCGAACCGGGCCCGGAAGCGTCGCGAGAAGTGGGCCTCGGTCTGGAACCCGCAGCGCATGGCCACGTCGAGCACGCGCAGCTTCGAATCGGCGAGCAGGGCGCGCGCGAGTGAGAGCCTCGTCTCCCACAGAATCGCCGAGATGGTGAGGCCCGTCTCGGCGAAGAGGCCATCGAGCCCGCGGCGACTGATGCCCTGGGCGCGGGCCACCTCGTCTGGCCTCGCCTCCGGGTGTTGCTCCATCCACTCCACCGCGCGACGAAGTCTCGCGCGAGGGCTCAGCGCGAGCCGAACCCAGGGCGCGACTCCAGTCGTTGGAGGCGCCGAGGCCACCGCCTGGAGCGCTCGTGTGCGGGGGTCGTCGACGTGCATCGGCCGCAACAGGGCGGGCGGCGCCAGCAGGGTGCGCGGCAGAATGATGATGCGTTGGCAGTACTCACCGAGGTCGATGTGCAGGTTGGTATTTGGGCAGAGCATGACGGCTGCGCCGCGCCGCAGCGACACCCGCTCGTCGTCCGCCTTCAACGCTGACTCGCCCTCGGCCTGGAGCAGCACGGCCCACATGCCCTCGAGCGCGCGGCTGGGGTGGCGCAGCTCGACCTGGTGCGGCCTCGCAGCCACTTCGATGACCCGGGCGTCGGCGGTCTGCGATTGACGAAAGACGCCGTGCTCGGGTCTTGGCGTCAGCGTCACGTTCGCGAAAGCGCCCTCGACGGCTCGTGCCCACATGCTGCCGTTCTATCGGCTCGAGCCAGGTCGTTCACTTCCACCACGGACAAGTCACGATTCTTCACACGCCGTACACCGTGGGCCATGACCGACGCCTCGAGCTTTCTCCAACACGTCCTCGTCAACCTCGTCGCAGCGCCGCTCTTCGTGGCCATCGTGAGCCGGGTTCCGCAGCCGTGGATGCAGCGCTCGATGGCGGTGCTGCTGCTGGGCGCATCGACGTCGTACCTGACGGGCGGCCTCGGGCTCGCCGAGCTGCCCTTCGCCGCGGCCATCGCGTCGTTCGCCATCGACCACGCCGCTTCGATGCCGCTGCTCTCGTTCTGGCCGCTCTCGTCGTTCGGGTGCGCCATCTTCGACCCGCTCATCGCCATCTGGTTCCTGTTGGGTGCCCCGACGCTGCGTCGCCCGACCTGGAGCCTCGCGTCATGAGCGTGTGGCTCGCGCTGCGCTTCGTGAAGTTCGTCGCGCTCGCGGTCTTCTTCGCCGGCATCGTGGGTACCTTCCGCGCTGGCTCCGCCGACGAGCGCCGCCGCTGGGCCGACCGGCACGCGGCTCCTGGCTTCGTGCTCCTCTGGTTCTGCGGGCTGGGCCTGGTGAGCACGACGGGTCAGCCCCTGTTCTCCCGGTGGATTCTCGGGGCCGTCGCCTGCTCGTTGCTCTCCATCTGGACCGTGCTGGCCCAGGCCCACCTGCTGCAGTCGAAGTCGAAGGCGCTCAGCGCGGCGGCGTCACTCGGCTTCGTCACCGCCCTCGCGCTGATGGTGTGGCGCCCATGAAGTGGCTCGCGCGTGTGGAGGGCGCCTCGTACGTGCTGTTGCTCTTCGTGGCGATGCCGCTGAAGTACGCCTTCGAGGCTCCGTGGCTGGTGCACCAGCTCGGCCGACTGCATGGCGTGCTGGTGGTCGCCCTCTGGGTCGTCATCGTTCGGCGTCGCGACCTCGCCGTCGCCACGAGGTGGACAGGGCTCGTCACCTCGATGATTCCCATGGGCTTCGTGTTCTTCGAGGCTGCGCTGCGGCGGCCAGACCCGGCTCCGACGCCGTGAGCTGCGCGCTCACTCGAGCCAGGCGACGTCGACGTTCGTGTCGAGCAGGTAGCCCGCGTCGACGGTTCGCAACACCGGCCCCAGGCCCAGCTCGCGCAGGCGCCGAATCGCCATGTACACGCGCGCGGCGGCCGACTCGGCGAACATCTTCTCGCCCGGCCAGCCGGCTTCCTGCACGTCGCTCGCCGAGAGCGGCCGCCCGACCGAGCGCAGCCGCATCTCGACCAGCGCCACCAGCACGCGCCGCAGCGGCCCGCGGCGCGAGAAGTCGAGGCGCTCCGAGCCCACCTGCACGCGTCGCCCGTCACGTGACACGCGCAGCGCCATGGCCTTCGTCTTCGCTCCGAGCGGGCGCTCCTTGAGCGCGCGGAGTCGTCGCGGCCACGTCACGTCGTCGGTGAACCGCGCCGCCACCTCGAGCTCGTCGAGCCTCGCTGTCGCGAGCCGCGCATCACCCGCTGCCATCGCGACCCGCACCAGGCCTTCACGCGCTTCGAGCTCGCCTTCGAGGTCGTCGAGGTCGACGACGGCGTCGAGCGCCTTCAGCAACGACTCCGCCCGCATCGAGAGCCGCGCCTCGTGCACCGCCAGCCGCGCGAGGTGAAAGTCGTCGTGAATCGACGCGAAGGCGGCGCGCCCACGGGCCAGCGCTTCGTGTGCGCCGCTCGCGTCGCCAGCCGCGTCGAGCGTCTCGCCCAGGTTGCACCACGCGATGCCCTCGAGCCGCGGCGCCTTCGCGAGCGACGCCGCTGCCTGCGCGCGGGCCTGGGCTGCCTTCGCCAGGTTCAGGTCGCCTTCGGTGTGCGCGAGCCGGCCCAGCGCCTGCTCGCCCATCGCCATCAGTCGGTGGTCGCGGGTCGCGCTCGCCAGCTCGAGCGCGCGAAGGCCGTGGGCGCGGGCCTCGTCGAAGCGGCCCAGGGGCCGGAGCGTGAAGCAGAGGAAGGCGTGGCTCCACCCGATGCGGCCGTCGCCCTCGTTGGCCTGGGCGAGCCCGAGCGCCTGCTCGAAGGGCCCCAGCGCTTCACGAAAGCGCCCGCGAATGGCGTCGACGCGGCCCAGCGAGAGGAGCAGGTCGATGCGCAGGCTCGGCTCGAGTGCTTTCAGCGCCAATGTCTCGACCATCACGCGGCGGTGCAGCTCTTCGGGGCCCTGGGTGACGAGCAGCGGGTCGAGCGTGACGGCGAGCGTCGCGGTGAGCGCCGGGTGGTGTTCGCGCGCCCACTCCCACGCGGCGAGCAGGTCGTCGCGTCGGCGCATCAGCCTCGCCCAGGTCGTCACCTCGTCGGCGCGCGCCGGCTGCGGGCGGGCGAGGAAGGCCGCGTGGCGGGCGCGGGCGTCGTCATGGGTGGAGCGGCGGCTCGCGAAGTCGCGCACGCTGTCGAGCAGCCGGTACTCTGCGCCGTCGACCTGCAGCAGCGAGGCGAGCGAGAGCCGCTCGAGCACGTCGAGCCCCCCCTCGAACACCGCGCGCGCCGCGTCGGCATCGAAGGGCCCGCGAAAGACGCTCAACGCCGTCAACGCCTGGGCGTCGCCCTTCGACACCAGCGAGACCGCGGCGCCGATGGCGGCGTCGAGCGGCGCCCCACCGACGCCGTGCGCGCGAACCTCGGAGAGCACCGCGTCGGCGCCCAGCGCCGCCACGCGGGCGGCGACCAGCTCGACCGCGAGCGGGAGCCCATTCGTCGCGGGAACCAGCGCCATCGCTTCGGCCCTCGGCACGGCGCGGTTGGGCGCGAGGCGGTGCACGTGATGCAGCAGCAGGTCGACGGCAGTCGCCACGGGGAGCGGGCTCAGCGGCACCACCTGTTCGTCGGCGAGCCCGAGCGGGCTGAACGCGCAGACGAGGAACCGGCAGCGCTCGGTGGCGTCGAGCAGGTCGCCGAGAACGCTCGCTGTCACCTCAGCCACGGCGTCGACGCCATCGAGGACGACGACGGCGTCACGTTCGTCGAGGTGCTCGGCGAGGCGCGAGAACATCACCCGGCTGTCACGGGAGCGCAGCTTGAGGCCCGCGGCAGTGGCGATGCGCTCGAGGACGAGTCGGCGGGTCGTCGCGTGGTCGAGCACGGCGGCCACGGTGCGCGGCGCGAGGGCCTTCGTCACTGCACGCGCGAGCGTCGTCTTGCCCACGCCGGGCGGGCCGCGCACGGTCGTTTGCCGGCCACGCTCGAGCGCCTGCAGCACTGACTTCAGTTCCTCGTCACGACCAATCACCGGCTCCAAGCGTCCCACATTCGGTGGGGCCAGGCAGTCAGGGCGAACGCCGGAGTGGGTGCTCGAGCTGTTCAGAGCAGCGAGAGCAGGCCGCCCAGCAGGTACACGATGGCGCCCATGGTCGAGTACGCGAGGCAGGTGAAGCCGACGGTGGGAAGTTCGTCGCGGCGCACGAGCCACCAGCCGAGCAGCACGCCCAGCGGGCTGGTCGAGACCGCAGCCACCGCGAGAGGGAACGGCTCAGGCAACGGAAACGACGCAGGGCGGTGACGCCACGTCAGCCAGAGCGAGAGCGCGCACCAGCTGACGATGATGCTGAACCAGAACACCTTCGGGCCGAGGAGCACGAGCAGCATGGAGCCCTCAGGACGGCGAAGGTCTCAGCGGCGCGCGGCGCGGGCGCCCTTGCTCGACCGGGTGGCCGCGACGCGACGACGCGCGGGACGAGCGACGGTCTTGCTCGCGCTCTTCTTCGCAGGCGCAGGCGGCGGCGCGTCGGTGACGGCCGGCATCTGGGTGAGGCTCTGACGGCGGGCCTGAATGGCGGCGTAGCGCTCCTTGCGGGCGAGCAGCTCGCTCTTCACCTGGTCGAAGTACTCACGGCCGCCCGGCACCACGGCCTGGCCGTCGATGACCTCGGGAGCGCCCTGCACCACGATGGGCCACTGCGGCATCGCGGTGTCGATCTGCTTCAGGCGCGCGGTCAGCAGCGAGCGAACGATGGTGAGGGTGTCGAGCGACGGCGGCGGGTTGTTGCCCAGCAGCACCAACGCGAACAAGCCCGGCTTCCCGACTTCATCGAAGCCCTTCATGGTGAAGGCCTCGACAATCGTGAACCCTGCCCCCAATTGCCGCGTGTTCAGCTCTCGCGACAAGTCCGACAGCTTCGTGTCCAGCCTCACGTCGTCGTACATGGGAATCGGGAATACACGAGTCGATTCCCTGAAGGGAACCCCTCCCCGTGTGATTTCGCGGTGTTTGGGAGGTGAAAACCCGCGAAGTCTTCGTACTTCTTGAGAAAAAATGCTGATCGGCGGGCGACTTCGGTGCGAGCTCAGCTTCTCAGCGGTGCGCGAGCAGGCGCAGCTTCACGGCCTTCTTGGGGGCCCTGGCGACCTTCGGAGCAGGGGCGTTCAGGGGCTTGTTCGACTCGATGGCCTTCACGGCGAGGGAGGAGGCTCGGACGAGGTCGATGCTGGAGAGGTCGCCGTCAGTCGTGAACGGGGTGAGATGCACGAGCTTCACCTGGCCCGAGGAGCTCTTCACGGTGAGCTCGAGGCCTTCGCGGAGGCTGCGGGCGGTGACGACGGCATCGCGGGGGCCATTCGTGACGCAGGTCATGCTGACGCAGATGGTCTCGCGAAAGGGTTCGGCGTCGCGGCTCAAGAGCACGCGCTCGCCGGTCGCCCAGGCGGGGGCGGCGAGAGCGACGATGGCGACGAGCAAGGTGGAGCGCATGACAGGGTCCTTGTGCACGGTGTCTGCCAGCTCGATTCCGCGGGCGTCACCCAGCCTTCCCGTCTGATCGACAGGGGTTGGCGTGCAAGGAGTTGGAGCGGGTGGACTGCCCATGCTCCAGAGGTGGGAACGGATCACGAGCACAGTTGTGGGCACTCACGCTGACGGGTGCCGTGGAAAGCCGCGCGGTGGTGGGTGAGGGCTCTGCTATGGAGCGGCCATGGCTCTCATGCGAGCGGTCCTGAACTTCGTGGTGGCTGGCGCGCTGGTTGGCATTCTGGGGGTCACGCTTGCCGGGCCGAGCATGATTGGGTGGGACAACACGGCGGGCAACGGCGACGGCATGTGCATCTGCGGGCCGACCGCGCGGCGTGGCGCCGAGACGCTCATCACGTACCAGATGCGGGGCGTCGCGGGCGGCTCGTTGGTCTTCGCCATCGCGGGTACGGTGTTTCTGCTCAAGCGGCGCAAGAAGGTCGCGTCGACGCCGCCCGCAGCACCTCCTGCAGCGCCGGCCGCGTGACGCGCTCGCCCGCTCGGCAGTAGCGTCGTCGCTCATGGCTGTGCTCACGCGTTGGCTGAAGTTTCGCGACTGGCTCTCCGACGACATTCTCGGCGGGCCGAAGGTGCTCAAGGCCTCGTGGGTCATCAACGCGCAGAAGGGCGGCACGCTGCCGTTCGTGCTCGTGCTGATGTGGGCGTACGACTGTTGGACGCCGACCGCGTGGACGTACCTCGCGCTCCATGGAAGTTACGGGTTGTGCTGGCTGCTCAAAGACGCCGCGTTCCCCGACCCGAACTGGGAAAAGCGCGTGACCTTCGCCGGAGCCTTCTTCATGTGGGCCGGCGCGCTCGCGCTGTATTGGATTTCACCGTGGCTCATCGTGAGCCGGCGCATCGAGGCGCCGACATGGCTGCTCGGTGTGGCGACGCTCGTGTACGTGATGGGCGTCGTCATCATGATGGGCAGCGACGCACAGAAGTTCTTCACGCTGAAGGCGAAGCGTGGGCTGATCAGCGATGGCTTCTTCGCGCGCATCAGGCACCCGAACTATCTGGGCGAGATGATGCTGTACGGCTCGTTCGCCGCGCTGACGATGCACTGGGCGCCGTGGCTCGTGCTCGCGTGGATCTGGCTCGGCGTGTTCGTGCCGAACATGATCAAGAAAGAGCAGAGCATGTCGCGGTACCCCGAGTGGGCGGCGTACGTGAAGCGAACTGGCTTCCTGCTGCCGAGGGTGTTGCCGGTGGCGGCTCCGACCGTGGCTGCGGTGGAGGCGACCAGAGCCGTTCAGCCGTGACCCGGTGGGCATCGTCATGAACAAGAAGCCGCGCGTCTTCGGAATGTCGTTTGCCAGCGTGTACCCGCTGTATCTGCAGAAGGTGACGAAGAAGGGTCGAACGAAGCGCGAGCTCGACCAGGTCGTCGCGTGGCTCACCGGCTACGACGAGAAGAAGTTGCAGAAGGTCATCGACGCGCAGGTCGATCTCGAGACGTTCTTCGCCAATGCGCGAATGAACCCGAACGTTGGGCTGATCACCGGCGTGGTGTGCGGCGTGCGGGTCGAGGACATCGAAGACCCGTTGATGCAGAAGATCCGCTGGCTGGACAAGTTGGTCGACGAGCTCGCGAGGGGGAAGAAGCTCGAGAGCATTCTCCGCTGAAGTCCAGCAACGAGATGCTCGTGGTGTCGCTCTGATCCGCGCACGAACCAGCCGTGCTGCACGCTTCACTTCTTCTTCGGCGGCTCGGGCGTCAGGCCGGGGTCGGTCTTGTCGGGGTCGTATTCCTCGGCGACTTCGTCGTCCGGGAAGACCTCGGGGTCGTCGTACTCCGCGTCCCAGTCGGGCAGGTTCGCTTCGGCTTCCTTCATCTTCTGGCGCGCGAACAGGTCGGCCGGCGCGGCCTTCGGCTTCGCGAGCACGGGACCCACGATGGCCGCGTTCGCTGCCCGCTCGCGGTAGCGAATCTCGTCTTTCACCGCGTCTTTCGCCGTCGTCTGCTTCAGCGAGTCGACCTTCAGCACCGGGAAGTTCCCCGTGCCCGGTGACGACAACACCGTCGCGACGCGCCTGGCCAGCTTCGAGCCCTTGCCCGTCGACATCTCATCTCGCGTGAACACGGGCCGCTTCGCTGGAGGCTTCCGGGCTGCCATGGCTGCACCATGACACACCGCCCTGCAGGTGGCCGCTCCCGAGACGCCACGTGGGCGAACCTGCCACCCCGGTGCTCGACGTCTCGAGGTCGACCACGGCAGACTTCGCGGCTTCCATGCGTGCGCTCCTGACTGCTGCCCTCGTGCTCCTGGTGTCGTGTGCTGCCGAACCCGACGACGCGCCGCAGACGCTGGGTGGCGGGGGAGGAGGCTCGATGGGCGGCTCGGCGTCGAAGGCGACGCTCCCGCTGCTCGGTGGCACCGTCGCGGTCAGCGAAGACGACCAGGAGGTGCTCGTCAGCGACCCCGAGCGCGACACGCTCTTCTTCATCGACCTGAGCCACCGCACCGTGGCCAGCCGCCTGAAGCTGCCCGAGGGCAGCACTCCCACTCGCGCGGTCGACGACGGCGTGGGCCACTGGGTCGTCACGCTGCGTGGGTCGGGCAAGGTGGCCGTCGTCGACCAGTCGACCCGCAAGCTGCTGCGCCTCGTCGAGGTGTGCGGTGAGCCGCGGGGGGTCTCGCGCGCGTTGGCTGGTGGTGTGCTGGTCGCCTGCGCGACGGGAGAGCTCGTCAGCGTTCAGCCGGGCGGCGAAGTGGCCTCGCGCTTCATCGGCGTCGAGGGCCGTGACGTCATTCAGAACCAGGCAGGCACCTGGGTCTCGTCGTTCCGCTCGGCCGAGCTCGTCGAGGTCACCTCGACACCGACCCGTGAGCGCGCGGCCACCGCCAACACCACGCAGCAGGGCGTCTCGTTCGCAGCCCAGGTGGCCTACCGCACGCTCGAGCGGCCCAACGGCGACCTCGTGATGGTGCATCAGCTCGAGCGCCTCGGAGAGACGACCACGGTGATTCAGCCGCCGACTCCCGTCGCGGTGCCCGTTCGCACGAGCGCGTACGGCGCGCCCTTCGTCGCGGGCCAGCCGCCGCCGCCCTGTGCGGGCTCGTCGATGCGCACCGGCGTCACCATCTTCTCGGCTGGCAGCTCACGCACCTTCGAGGTGCCGGGGGTGTTGCCCGTCGACGCTGCGCTCTCGGCCGACGGCCGGCAGCTGGCCATCGCGAACGCCGCCAACCACGAGGTCACCGTCGTGCCCGACCTCTTCGCGACGCCCGCCACCATCACGGTGTGTGGGCCCTCCAACCAGCCGCCGCCGACGCCTGAACAGCCCCTGCTCTTCGAGCAACCGGTGGGCGTGGCCTTTCTCAAGAGCGGCCGCCTGCTCGTGCACTTCCGCGCGCCGCAGGTGCTTCAGGTGCGCGAAGGGCAGGGCACCCTCGTCAACATCAGCCTCACGCCCGCCTTCGCCGAAGACCGCGGGCAGCGGCTGTTCCACACCTCGACGGGCTCCATCTCGTGCGCGTCGTGTCACCCGGAGGGGCTCGAAGACGGCCACACCTGGACCGTGCGTGGCGCCGTGCGCCGCACCCAGTCGCTCGCGGGAGGTCTCCTGTCGACTGCGCCGTTCCATTGGCAGGGTGACCACGCCACCCTCGCCAACGTGATGGAGGACACGTTCGTCAGCCGCATGGGCGGCGTGATGCCCGACGCACCCACCATCGCCGCGCTCGGAGAGTTCCTCGATGGGCTGCCCGCTCCCCGGCCCCTCGCCCCTGCGGCTGCCGTGAACGAAGCGCTCGGCCGCGCCGCGTTCCTCAAGGCCAACTGTCAGAGCTGCCACGCCGGCACGCGCATGATGACGAACTCCACGATGAGCGTCGGGCGCGGCGAGGCGTTTCAGGTGCCCTCGCTCGTCGGCGTGTCGCGCCGCGGCCCGTGGATGCACGATGGGTGCGCGAAGACGCTGCGCGAGCGCCTCGTCAACCCCGCGTGTGGAGGCGAGCGCCACGGTGAGGTGACGCGCCTGGCCCCCGCCGAGCTCGACGCGTTGGTCGGCTGGCTCGAGACGCGCTGAGCGACAGTCTCCGTCAGGCCGGCAGCGCGGCGACCTCACCGGCGCGCAGCGTCACGAGGAAGAAGACGCCAATCTCGCTGCCGATGAGGTACCGGCCGCGGTTCTCGTCGTCGAGCGTGACGCCCTTCGAGCGCGGGCCACGGAGGCCTCGTGTCGGGCAGAGCACCCAATCGCGCGCGAGCGTGAAGGAGGCGACATCGGGCACCTGAGGCATGCGCTCTCTGCGCCAGCCTTCGGAGCCGCGGTCAGACGATGGCCCGGGCCAGGGCCTGCTGGAGCGCGGTGAGGGTGAGCGGCTTGGTGACGACGTCGTCCATGCCGGCCTCGCGGCACTGCCGCAGCTCGTCGCTCAGCGCCGAAGCGGTGACGGCGACGACCCAGGTGTGGGCGGCGGTACCCTGGCGGGCCCGCAGCTCACGGGTCGCCGCGAAGCCGTCTTTGTTCGGCATGTGGCAGTCCATCAGCACGAGGTCGAACCGCTCGTGCTCGAGGGCCGCGAGCGCCTCGACGCCATCTCGTGCGGCCACGGCGGTGCAGCCGGCGCGCGCCAGCATCGCCAGTGCGACGTGCAGGTTGATGTCGTTGTCCTCGACGACGAGCACGTGCGGCCCGCGCTCGCGACGGGGTGGGCGTTCGGGCGCGGCCGTCACCGTCGCCACCGCCGCGCAGGGCGTGAAGGGCACCTTCACCACGAAGGTCGAGCCAGCCGCGGGGGTCGACGAGAGCTCGATGGTGCCCTTCAGCAGCGACACGAGGTGCCGCGAAATGGTGAGGCCCAGGCCGCTGCCGCCGAAGCGTCGCGTGTACGAAGCGTCGGCCTGCTCGAAGGGTTGAAACAGCCGCCGCTGCACCTCGGGCGGCATGCCGATGCCCGTGTCCTTCACGTCGAGGCGCAGGGTGCCGTCGCGCCAGCTCGCCACGACCGAGACGCCGCCATGCTCGGTGAACTTGAGGCCGTTGCTCACCAGGTTCGTCAGCACCTGCCGCAGCCGTGTCGGGTCGGTGAGCGCCCACTGAGGCACCGTCGGCTGCACCTCGGTCGTCAGCGCGATGCCCTTCTGGTCGGCGACGGGCTTCATCAGCGCGACGAGGTCGTGCACCACCGCGCGCAGGTCGGTCGGCAGGAACTCGAGCGTCAACCGGCCGCTCTCGAGGCGGGTGAGGTCGAGAATGTCGTTCACCAGGGTGACCATCTGCGAGCCCGAACGTTTGATGAGCTCGAGGTGCTGCCGTGTGTCGGCCGAGAGGTCTGACGAGAGCAGCAGGTCGGTGATGCCGATGACGCCGTTCATGGGCGTGCGCAGCTCGTGCGACATGTTCGCGAGGAACAAGGAGCGCGCCCGCGCCGCCTCCTGCACCTGTTTCAGCGCGTCGAGGCGCAGCAGGTCGAACGCCAGCGCGATGGCGAAGAGGGCGGTGATGAGTGACACGCCGCGCACGATGGAGACGAGGCCCGGCACCGGCGTCGAGACGTCGAGGCGGCCGTACTCGATGATGATGAACGACGCTCCCGTCACCACCGCCACGGCCATGCCGCCCAGGCCCGCGCGCCAGCCGCCCATCAAGACCGCGAGCACCGGCAGCACCGAGAGCCAGGTGACGAGGGGCCAGTCGAGCTCGCTCTCGAACACCCGTGAGCCCGAGAAGAGCAACGCGGTGAGCACCTCGAGGCCCCAGAACGTCGCGCGCGCCGAGATGACACCGCGCTTGAAGGCCAGCATCCACGCCGTGGCGCAGCAGCCGTAGAGCATCGTCACCCACGCCGTCGGGTGCGGCAGGGCCAGCAGGGCGAGGCCCGTCCACAGGCCCGTCATCACCGCGATGAAGCCGACGATGGCCACGAAGCGCGCCTGGTACAGCTCGTCGGCCGCGACCTGTCGAGGCAACAGCCTGTCGATGTGCCTGAGCAGTGCCGCCGAGCCTGCCATGCCCGATGAATAGCGCTGTCTTCGACGATGGGCAGCAGGTCAGCCTGCCAACCGTCGGGTCGCCATGTCAGCGTGGTGCGGCTGGCCGTCGAGGAGGGGCTGAGCGACACTCTCCCACGTGCCTCCCGTAGTCTGGTTGCTGCTGGCCCAGGTCTCCCTCGTGCCCGCCACCGGGCCTGCTCGATTCCCGTCGCCCAGCACCTGGTCTCCGCCACCGCTCGGGCGCGTGAGCGCGGCCTTCAGTGACGCGGGCTGGGCCGTCGTGTGGGCTGACCAGCGCCGCTTCCCCGGTCAGAGCACCACCTTCTCCGATGTGTGGGTCACCACGCAGCAGGCCGATGGAGGCCTTGGTCGCTTCGAAGGCAGCCCGCCGTTCTCGAACGCGGTGCGCGACGACGCCGTCATCGCCACCAACGGCGCCGCGTGGCTGGTGGGCTGGAGCGAGAACGACGGCGGGTGGTTCTTCAAGGGGCGCACCAGCCTCGACACCACCTTCAGCGGGCTGCAGCCCGAGGTGATTCACGCGTCGCCCGGCGCCTTCGACCACGGCACCACGCTGGTGGCTGGCGGTGAGGGCCTGTGGCGCATGAGCTGGAGGAAGGGCAGCGCCATCTGGGTTCAGTACGACGCGACGGGCTCGACGCTGACGACGATGCCCGGCGTGCTCGACGTCGCGCTCGGTGAAGTGCCAGGCGGCATGCTGTTGGCGTACCTGCTGCCCGCCAGCATCACCTCACACGCCGTGGGCATGCAGGGCGCGGCGGGAGCCTCCGCTGCAGTGACACAGCCCTTCCACCTCTCGTTGAGCGCCCAGGTGCCGCCCGTCGTTCATCAGGGGGCCACGGGTGACGTCTCGTTCTACCAACGCGCGGCGAACGCCCTGCAGCCGATGCCCGCGCTGTCGTTCAGCGGCACGAACCCGATGACGCCTTTGTTGGCGACCGCGTTTGGCAGCGGAACCCTCGTCGTCTACCGCGACGCCGTCGCGCGGGCGCGCCTCGTGACGGACGTGAACTCGGGCACTCCCGTCACCTACCAGTCGCTGGGTGCACCCGTCGCGCTGGTGAGCGCCCCTGGCTGGCAGCGTGCGCTCCTCGTCGAACAAGACGGCGGGAGTGTCTTGGCTCGAGACATCAACCTCAGCCTTCTGCCGTCGGTGGGCACGGGTCTTTCGCTCAACGCGCTGCCGAGCCCGCAGGTGCGCCCGACCGTCGCCTGGTCAGAGGTGAAGCAGGCCTTCCTCGTCATGTGGGAAGCGCTGGGCCCCGCGGGCAGCACGTTGACGTACTCGTACCTGGCACCCGACGGCGGTGCGACGGTTCCGGCGGCGTTCGGCGTCGACGCAGGAACGAACCCCCGGCTCATTCCCGGCCCCTCGGGCCAGCCGCTCGGGCTGCTCAGACGCCTGGGGGCCCTGCAGTACTTCGACACCTTGAGTGAGGGCTCCAGCCTCGCCCAGAACACCATCATCTCGGTGAACCCGAACATCACGTTCGCCGCCCGGGGCGCGACGGCGTTCAGCTGGGGACCGAACTCCTCCCTCGTGCAGCTCTTCAGCAACTGGAGCTCCAAAGGCAGCATCAGCTCGGTGCTGCCCCGGTGTGCGGCGCTCAAGGGCGGCGCGTTCATTCTCGGCCAGATGTCGGAGTCGACCCCCGCCACCAGCGTCTCGGCGTTCCCCGACGGCCCCGGCCTCGGAACCCTCGAGTTCCAGCCCGACCTTCGAGGGAAAGGTCAGCACTGCTACGCCGTGCGGCCCATCACCGACGAGGTGGTGGTCGGCTTCAACGACCTCGACGGCGGCATTCGGGTGATGGCGCTCGACGGTGGTGCGGTGCTGACGGGCCAGCCCGGCAACGGGAGCCCGCTCGTCACACCCCTTGGCTCGAGCCTGTTCGTGTCGTGGGTGGAGCGCCCGAACTCCGTTCGCGGCTTCGTGCTCGGCGTCGACGGCGGCACGCTCCCGGTCTCGCTCGACGACAAGGCTGCTGACGTGAGCGAGCACTGGGCGGCCGCATCACCCAACGGGCTGGTGGCGGTCGTGTGGCAGTCGTTCGACGTCGCGACTGGGCGAGTGCTGGTGAACGCGAGAATCGTCAGCGAACCGAACGGCGCCGTGGGCCCTGGCTTCGACGGCGGCGTGACGCTCGATGGCGGCTCATCGACTGACGCTGGCCCGCCCGACCTCGATGCAGGGCAGGTCGATGATGCGGGCATGAGCCAGCGCGACGCGGGGCCAGACGCTGGTGTCGACGCTGACGCTGGCGGAGTGGATGCAGGTGGAGTGGATGCAGGTGGAGTGGATGCAGGTGGAGTGGATGCCGGTGCTGACGCGGGGGCGGATGGTGGCGCTGATGCAGGGGCAGCGCCCGTCACCTTCGTGCCGGTGTGTGGCTGTGGCGGTGCGGCGGTGGGGCCGATGGCGTTGCTGGCAGCCCTCGTGTTCTTCCGACGTCTGCGGGTACGCGCTCGCTGACGAGCGCACGGAGCGCCGGCTTCACCAAGGTGCCGGTGAGGCGCTTCCTCTTCTTCCGCGTGCGCGGCCGCGTGTCTCGGTCGCGCTGAAGGCGGGCTCGCGTTCGGGCTCGTCGAGCGCCCGTTCCCCCAGGCGTTTTCGGAGTTGGTGGTTCTCAGCGCCGCTTCAACGCGGTCACGAGGGCCCGGAGTCGCTCAGCCCCGTACCGTTTGCTCTTCGCCGTCTTCTCGAGCGCGGCGAGGCGCTTCGTCGAGACGCCCTTCGCGTGCTCCATGGCGATGTCGCGCACGGCGTTGTTGTCGTTCCACACGCCGCCTTCGGCGAGGTCGACCCACTGATCAGCCGCGAGCGTCACCTGGCGCAGCACGGGCGCCATCGCCCCGGCGAGGAAGTCGGTCGGAGGCTTCGCGGCGAACAAGTGTTCCACCGTCGTCTGCAGGGCCTCGGAGCCGAGCCGCGCCGCACGGTCCAGCAGGTCCATCGCGGCGAAGTGGTCTTTCGAGGCGATGGCCTTGTCGAGCTCGCGCCGTGACGGAACGGTCTTTTCCCGCTGGGCCGCGCGCTCGACGCCACGCTCGACCTTCTCGACCTGCGCCACCAGCTTCGCGAGCGCCTCGGCGCTCAACGGCGTCAGCGTGTTCGGGTGCGGCAGCGGCGGGCGCGTGTACCGCCGCTCGCTGACCGTCACCCGAACCCCGGGCCGTGCCGTCATGAAGTCGACCTGCGCGCGCGTGACGGCCGCGCCCTCGAGGTGCACGTGGAGCAGCGCGGGGAAGCGCTCGGCCCCGAGCAGCTTGAGCAGCTTCTCGTCGGAAGACTCGATGACGAGCGACCGGAACTGGAGCGGCCGGCCCAGCTTCGAGAGCGCGCGCACGTCGGTGGCGCCCAGTCCCTCGACGCGCAGCACGTGCTTCATCGCCGGGTGCAGCACCGCCTCGAGCGGCGTCGCGCCGATGCCTGACGAGGCCAGCACCACCGTGTGAATCGTCGACCACGCCGGGTGGCCCAGCACCGGGCTGAGCTGGCGCCGCGCGGTGACGTGCACCTCGAAGACCGAAGGAAAGCCGCGCTCCCACTCGAGCGCGATGCCTGCGACGTCGAGCGGCTTCAGCCAACCGCCCCCGTGTTTGCCCAGCAGGGCCGAGGCGCGCCGCTTCTGAGCCGCCGTCGGCGAAGGCAGGCACTGCAGCGAGATGAACTCACCGCGCGGGTCTCCCGCTTCGCTCAACATGTCTGCGTAGACGAGCCGTCGCGAGAGGTCGTCGGGCGCTGCGTAGATGGCTGCCAGCGCCGCTGCCCCGTCGGCCCGTGGCGCCGCGTTGGTGAGGCGCTCTTGTTCACTGCCTGTCAGAGGCCGCCACGTCGCCGCCGCGATGGCCACCTCGAGCCGCTTTCGCGTCGACTCGAGCAGCGTGTGAATCGGCGCGCGCGCGTGCGGGCGGAACAGGCTCGTCCACGCCAGGCCTTGTGCGGCCACCGCGTCGAGCCGCGTCTTCGTTCTCGGGTCGGCCTGCCGCACCACGCGCTCGGCGAGCAGCTTCCACAGGTGCATCGTCGAGATGTTGAGGTGGGCCGGTTGCTCGAAGAGCCGCGCAAAGGCCGACCCGATGCGGGGGTCTTCTGGCCAGTCGTCGAGGGCCGTCACGCGCTGCGCGACCTCGGTCGAGTGCCCGTCGTGCAGGAGCGCCAGCAGCGCGGGCAGGTCTTCGAAGCGCTGTGCCCGAGCCATCGCGTGCCAGCGCTGCTCCTTCACCGCCGACGAGGCCGACTTCGGGTACGGCGGCTTGCCCTGCACCGAGAGTCGATCGACCAGCGCCGAAGCCTCGGGCGCGCGCGTCTGCCGCCACAGCTCGACGAGCGCGGGCAGGTCGAGCGCGCCGTCATGCCTGGGCGCCTTCGGCTTCGCCGGCCGCAATGGGGCGGTCGCCTTCTTCCACGAGTCGCCGTGGGTGAGGCTGGCTGCGTTCAAGCCCTCGACCTCGTCAGCGAGCTCCTCGGCGCTCAGCCCGTCGACCCCGAGCGTGGCCCACAGCCGCTCGAGCACCGTGTCGTCGTCGAGGCGGTCGACCCGACGGTCCCTGGCGCCCGGGGTGAAGGTGGTGAGCGAGCACACGCCCTCCATCGAGAGCAGCTCGTGCGTTCGCAGCCCTGCGTCGGCCAGGGTTCGGCCGAACCCGATGAGGTTGGGCACGAGGCCGGGGTCGGGAGCCGTGAGCCAGAAGCCCGGCGGGTGCGCGAGCGGCACCAGCACGAACGACAGGGCATCGTCTTCGGCGAGGCTCGTCTCGAGCGGTTCGCGCAGCGCATCCACATTGCCCGTCTCGACGAACCACGCCACCCACATGTCGACCGACATCATTCCTCCACGTCTCGTGCGCCGTTCTACCGGGCTCCCGGCAGGTTCGAGCCCTCGGCTTCTCGCCCGGCGGACCAAAATCGACCTGATGTTGATTGAGCAATGTTTGGCCCACTCAGGACCGCATCGTTTGCGCATCGTTCTGCTCACGGTTTGGTGCCTCGTGCGCTAACCATGCGTATGACCTGCGTCATTCGTGCGTCATGGGGCATCGAGACACCGGCCTCGGAGCGTTTCAGGGGTGTCACGAGAGGGTTCGCTGTCTTGACCCCCTGAAGTGTCCTCCCTATTGAGCGCGTTCTTCGAAACGCACCCCCGGAGGCCCCATGGCGCAGTGGAACGCACCCAACCTGATCGCAGCCATCGACGAGTCGAAAGGCATGACCGAGAAGGGGTACACCTTTCTCGACCGCGATCAGAAGGAGCTCTTCCTCTCGTGGGACGACCTGCGCTCCGAGGCGATGAAGCGGGCGGCCCACCTGCGCAAGTACGGCCTGAAGAAGGGCGACCGCGTGGCCATGGTGCTGCCCGACGGTGAAGACTTCGTGCCGACGTTCCTCGGCGCGGTGTGGGCTGGCCTGGTTCCGGTGCCGCTCTACCCGCCGCTCTCGCTCGGCAAGCTCGACTCGTACAAAGACACGATGGTCGCGGTGCTCAACAAGGCCGAGCCCACGTACCTCATCACCCTCTCGAAGATGCAACAGGTGCTCTGGGCCGGCCTCACGCACGTGAAGTCGCTCAAGGGCGTCATCACCGCCGAAGAGCTGAAAGGCCCGGCTCCGGAAGGCGTCTCGCAAGACCCCGCGCAGGTGACTGACGACGACCTCGCGTTCCTGCAGTTCACCTCGGGCTCGACGTCGACGCCGAAGGGCGTGGCGGTCACCCACGGCAACCTTCGCGCGAACGCGCACGCCATCATGGTCGACGGGCTGAAGTCGAACTCCGACACCGACCACGGCGTCTCGTGGCTGCCGCTGTACCACGACATGGGGCTCATCGGCTTCGTCATCGCCCCCATGTTCCACAAGGTGCAGGTCACCTTCATTCCGACGATGGCCTTCGTGCGCAGCGCGACGCTGTGGTTCGAGACCATTCACCGCGTGCGCGGCACCATCACCTTCGCGCCGAACTTCGCGTACGCGCTCGCCACCAAGCGCAGCAAGCCCGAGCAGCTCGCCAAG
>JAEUJR010000809.1 GCA_016793585.1 Archangium sp. | reverse complement strand
TTCGCGACCGACACCGAGCTGCTGCCGGCGTGGCAGGTCGAGGTCGACACGGCGGCGGGCCCGTACACCGTCGTCGTCTCGGCGAAAGACGGCCGTCTGCTCAGCCGCGTCTCGCGCACGTTCGACTTCTCGTTCCGCGTCTGGGCGAAGCCGGGCACGCCATTCACGCCGCTCGACAGCCCCGAAGGCGACACCGTGCCGCACCCCGGCGGTCTGCCCGATGGCTGGGCGCCGGCGATGCTGACACCGGCCGTGCTCGTCTCGCTCGACCACGCCGGGCTCTCGACGATGGACCCGTGGCTGCCGTCGGGCGCGACGTCGCTCTCGGGCAACAACGTCGTCGCCTACGCCGACCTCTACGGCCCCGATGGCCGCAACGACCCGACCGCCGGCCTGCCGCGCTTCGCCGACGGCGGCGTTCCGCCCGGTGACGCGCTGCCCGACGGAGGCACCTCGCGCTCACTCACCGACCCGTTCGCCACGGCGACTGGAGGCGCCTTCGACTTCGTGTGGAACCCGCTGCTCGAGCCCACCGCGAACGACACGCAGAGCCACGCCGCTTCGACGCAGGCCTTCTTCGTCACCAACTGGCTCCACGACCTCTTCTACGACGTGGGCTTCGCCGAGACGGCCGGCAACGCGCAGCTCGACAACAAGGGCCGCGGCGGGCGGGCGAACGACCCGTTGCTCGTCGAGGTGAACGACTTCGCGGGGCTCAACGACGGGCGCTTCGTGAGCGCTCCCGATGGGGTCTCGCCGCGCCTGCAGCTCTTTCCCGTTCAGCCGCTCGGGCGCTCGACGGTCGCGTTCTCTCCTTCGCTGGGAGTCGATGCTGGCAGTGGCGCCGCACCGATGCGGCCGGGCACGTGGAACCTCTCGGCGCAGGTCGTTCAGCTCGCGAGCGTCGATGGTGGCCTCGACGTGTGCGGGCCGCTGCTCAACGCGGGCGCGCTCTCGGGGAAGGTGGCGTTCGGCGTCGCGTCGGGGCCATGCGGCTCGGTGGCGGGCCTCGACGACCTCGCGGCCGATGCGGGCGCGGTGGGCCTGTTGATTCAGAACGGCTTCGACACGCGCGAGCCCGGCATCACGTTGCCCACGCAGGTGCTCGACGGCGCGCGCGCCACGGCCCTGCGAGCGGCGCTCGACGCGGGCACCACCATCACCGCGACGCTGGAGCGCACCGCCGTCGTCGGCCGCTCCGCCGCCTTCGACACCACCATCGTCGCGCACGAGTGGGGCCACCTCTTGTCGTCGCGACTCGTCGGTGACGCGAACGGCCTCGCGGCGAACCAGAGCCGTGGCCTCGCCGAAGGCTGGAGTGACTTCGTCGCATTGCTCACCACGCTCGAAGCGGCCGACCTGCAGAAATCCAACAACGCCGACTGGCGCGGGGCCTTCGCCATCGGCGGGCACGTGCGCAGCGCGGCCGGCTACGCGGGCGAGAGCCTCGACGCGCACTACTTCGGCGTGCGGCGCTTCCCATACTCCATCGACCCGATGCGCAACGCGCTCACGTTCCGCCACATCGTGAGCAACGTGCCACTGCCGACGACGGCGCCCGTCAGCCCCGCGAACGGCGGCGGTGGCGCCGACAACGCCGAGGTGCACAACGCCGGCGAGGTGTGGGCCTCGGCGCTCTGGGAAGGCACGACGCGCGTGCTGAAGGACCCGCGCTTTCCCACCTTCGACGGCGGCCGACGCGCGGTGCTGCGGCTGCTGGTCGCCTCGCTCAAAGCGACGCCGGTGAACCCCACCTTCCTCGAGGCGCGCGACGCGTTGCTCATCACCGCGAAGGCCACGGGGCCGGGCGAGTTCCAGTCGTTCCTCGATGGGTTCGCGGCGCGCGGCATGGGCTTGTCGGCCCAGGCGCCGAACCGGCGGTCGCTCACCAACGCGCCGGTGATGGAGGACTTCACCAACGCCGGCGCGCGCTGGGCGGTGCTCGAGGTGAAGGCGCTCGAAGACCGCGACTCGTGTGACAACGACGGTGTGCTCGACGTCGGCGAGACGGGCCGGGTGCAGCTGCGCCTGATGAACGTGGGCTCGCGCGCCTTCACGAGCTCACGGCTCAACCTCGCCTCTGACGAGGCGGTGCTGGTGCTGGGCGAGCGCTTCGTGACGGCGTCGGCCGAGCCCTTCACGCCGGTCGAGGTGACGGTGACGGCCGAGCTGCGCGCAGACCTGGGCAACGTCGCGCAATCGCGCATCTTCATCACCTCGGCCGACCCGCTCGTCGAGCAGTCGCCCGTCACGCGTTCGATTCGTTTCAACACCGACATCAAGGCCTCGGCGAAGGAGGGCTTCGAGGCCGACGTCTCGAAGTGGGAGTTCGACCGCGTGGGCGTGCCGTGGGAGCACCAGTTTCGCGTCGTCACGCCGGCCAACTCGATTCTGCGCAACACGCTCTTCGGGCAGAACTCGCCGGTGGCGGGCCTGAGCTGGGCGACGACGCCGGTGCTGACGGGCCCCGCGACGAGCGACCCGGTGACGTTTTCCTTCACGCAGACGTACGCCTTCGAGTTCGACGGAGCGAACCAGCGCGCGTGGGACGGCGCCCAGCTGCAGCTCTCGGTCGACGACGGGCCGTTCACGCTCGTGCCCGCCTCGGCCATCAGCCGCACCATCAACGGTAGCGCGGTGACCGGCTACGACGGCGCGCTCGAGACGAACACGGCGAACCCGCTCGCGGGGCAGCAGGCCTTTCGTGGCAGCGCGATGAACCAGCGGGTCACGGTCGGCCTCGGGGCGCTGCAGAACAAGAGCTTCCGCGTGCGCTTCGTCATCGGCACCGACACCGGCGGCGCAGCCACGGGGTGGACCATCGACGACGTCGAGTTCACCGGGCTGGCTGCCACGAGCCAGCCCTTCAACGAGGTGACGACGCACGCCGCGCGGTGCGTGAACAAGCCGCCGGTGCTGCAGGCCGGCTTTCCGCAGAACGTCGACGAGCGCACGCGCGTCACCTTTCAGCCGCCGCCGGCCACCGACCCCAACAACGACCCCATCACTTTCTCGTGGGTGCAGACGAGCGGGCCGACGGTGACGATTGCGGGAGACCAGTTCGACGCGCCCGAGGTGCGCAGCGACACGCAGCTGCTCTTCACGGTGACGGCTGATGACGGGCGCGGCGGCATGACGTCGCAGCCGGCCATCGTGGTGGTGCGCAACGTGAACCGGCCGCCGACCTCGAGCGCAGGCATGGGGCAGACGGTGCAGTCAGGCCAGACGGTGACGCTCGCAGGCGTCGCGATGGACCCCGATGGCGACACGCTCGTCGTGCGGTGGTCGCAGCTCGGTGGGCCTGCCATCACCCTCTCGAGCATCGACGCGCTCGACGCGACGTTCGTGGCGCCTGACGTGAAGACGCCCAGCGAGGTGAACCTCGAGCTGAACGTGAGTGACGGGCCCGCGGCCGCTCCGGCGGCGAGGGTGACCATCGTGGTGACGCCGAAGCAGGGCTGTGGGTGCTCGTCGTTCGAGGGCTCACTCGCGCTCGGAGCGTTGGCGTTCTTCCTGCGACGGCGAAGGCGCTGAAGGGTGCTCCTCGAGGCAGCGTGCGCTTACCGGGGCTGATCATCCTGCTCGATATCAGACGGTCGCCCCTCGCAGCGGCGTTGAGCAGCTCGAGGTTGGTCTCGAACGGCGACGTGCGCACGTGACGGGCTGGGCGCGCTGAACCCGTCGGGCAAATCGGCAACACAACCGGAGCCGCGCCAACAGTCAGCGTCACTCCTCGAGGCAGAGCAGGTGGGCGTTCGCCGAACAGCTGGTCACGCCGTCGTTCGACCAGGTCTCGTCGAGCCGATCGAGCGTACCCGTGGTGCCGCCGCCGTCGGTGCTCGTCCAACCGGCGCAGTCGTTCGAGGTCGGCGTGCGCCAGAGGCCCGTGCCGGTCCACAGCAGGCCACCGTCGAGGGGCGCGCCGTGTTCGTCGAGCGAGAAGCGGTGGCGGGGCGTGGTGCCCAGGTTCGCGGCGGTCTGAAAGACGGCCCCCGCGTCGTCGTCGAGCCGGTACGACCAACCGCCGCCATCGGGAACGATGGAGAACGGGGCGCCCGTGGCCGAGAGGAACGCGCGCCAGCCTCCACCGAGGCCGCCGTCACGCGCGGTGTCGAGGCAGCGACGGTCAGCTTGAGGGACGCCGCCCATCGCGCCGGGGAAGGTCGCACGGGTCACGAAGAGCCGGCGCCCTGGTGCTGGAAGCGGAGGTTGGATCGTCAGTCCCGTGAAGTTGACACACAGCACCGAGCGCCGGGTGTCGCACGAAGCGGTTCCCGCATCGGGCCAGGCGATCGGCAGGCCCAAGAGGGTTTGCGCTGGCAAGACCGGAACCGAGATGCCGACGTCACTCGCCGACGCGCTGGTCCACCCTCGACAGCTCGGAGCGGCGACGCAGAAGGCCTCCAGCCCTGTCCACAGCGAGAGGTCGCTCAGCTCGGTGCCATGCTCGTTCGACCAGGGTCGGCCGTTCCACTGAAAGCCCGAGGGCCACGCGATGTGCTCGCCAATCCACTTCCGAACGGGCACCTCTCCGGCCGAGGACACGTAGGCGATGGAGCCCGGAAGGAGCCCCTCCGCCTCGGCAAGTCTGCTGCAGAACTGATCAGCGCCGGCTCGACCGCCCATGTCCCCGGTCGTCTTCACGCTCGAGACGAAGCCCTTCCAGCTGCCGATGAACACCGCGCCACCCGCGTTCGACGGCAGACAGGAGCCGCCGCCATCGCCGCCACCAAGACCACCGGCGGCTCCGCCACCAAGACCACCGGCAGCTCCGCCACCTAGACCACCAGCAGCTCCGCCACCCAGACCACCTGCGGCTCCGCCGCTCATGCCACCTGAAGATCCACCGCCACCGCCACCAGCAGCGCCGCCCGCAGCAGGGCTCCCACCATCGAGCGTGAACGAGGCGCCGCAGGCAGCCAACAGCAGAAGGACCGCACCGAACCCGAATTCACGCATGGGGACCCCCAGTTCCGACTTCGACACCGCAGAGCACTAGTGGTGGGACAGTTTTCGCGTCAGGCCACCGGCGCTGTGTTGGAATACGCGCATGATTCTTTCACTCGCGCTCTCCCTCTCGCTCTCGGCCGCGCCCGCGACCCAGTCGACTGGCATTCACCTCGCCTCCACCGCCGACCGCAGCGCGTTCCTCCTCGCGCAGGGCCCGCCGCCGCTGCCGGTTCGCCAGGAAGACCTGCAGCCCGTCGGCTCGAGGCAGCTCGAGCTGCAGCGGCAAATCGACGCCATCAACGACGACCTGCGCGGGCTGAAGACCGACTGGCCGACGGTGTCGGTGGTGCTCGCGTACCTCGGGTTCAGCGTCTCGCCCATCGCCCTCGTCGGCCTGCTCTTCGTGGCGCTCGGCTCGGTCACGATTCCCGCCATCACCATCGCCGGCGTGGTGATGCTCGTGGTCGGCCTGGGCGGGCTCGCGCTCGGCATCGTGGGGGTGGTGACAGGCATCGCAGCGTCGACGGCGGCGACGAACACCCGCAACGACCTGCTGCGGCAGCGCGGTGAGCTCGAGCGTGAGCTGAAGAGCCTCAAGCAGGGCGGTGCTCCCGGAGTCGACCGCTCCTTCGAGTCGTCACCTCGGCTCATCACCGTCGCGGCGTTCTGAGGCCATGGCTCCTTCCCGGTTCTACACACGCGCGTTCGCGCTCGGCACCATCGCGGTGCTGGGGTCGCTGCTGTTCCGCACGCTGACGCCGTTCGTGGTGCCCATCATCTGGGCGAC
Source organism: Archangium sp. (assembly GCA_016793585.1). Next base: position 7,545 of record JAEUJR010000809.1, on the reverse strand, counting down.
GCTGCTCGCCTTCATGCTGCACCCGTTGAACCGGCGCCTGCGCGCGAAGTGGCCCACGAAGCCGGGGCTGGCGGCGGGCGTGCTCACGCTGGGCATGGTGGTGCTGGTGGGCGGGCCCATCTCGCTCTTCCTCTTCGCGTTCCTGCGGCAGGCCTCGACGCTGCTGACGGGGTTCCAGAACGAAGCGCACGACCGCAAGCTGCCGGCGCTGCAGCTGGTGCTCGAGTTCAAGCCGGTGCAGGCGGTGCTCGACACGGCCAAGGAGTTCACCTCGCTCTCGAAGGAGCAGATCCTCGAGCAGGCGAACGACGCGGCGCAGACGGTGCTGCAGCAGCTCGCGTCGCTGGGTGGCACGGTGGTGCTGGGCGCGTTCTCGGTGGTGACGCAGTTCGGCCTGACGATGTTCCTGCTCTTCTTCTTCCTGCGCGACGGGCGCGAGATGCTCGAGCGCGCGATTCACCTCGTGCCGCTGTCGCAGGAGCGCAAGGACGAGCTGTCGAGGTCGCTGGGCGGCGTCACGCGCGGCGTGGTGGTGGGCACGCTGGTGACGGCGGTGGTGCAGGGCACGCTGATCGGCATCGGGTTCGCCATCGCGGGCCTGCCGTCTCCGCTCGTGTTCGGCGCCATCGGCGCCGTCGCGTCGCTCGTGCCGGTGGTGGGCACCGCGCTCGTGTGGGTGCCGGCCGCCTTGTCGCTGCTCGCGCTCGGGCAGTCGGGGTGGGCGCTGTTCCTCACGCTGTGGTCCATCATTCTCGTGGCGGGCAGCGACAACGTGATTCGACCGCTGGTGGTGTCGTCGTCGACGAACGTGTCGACGCTGCTCGTGTTCGTCGGGGTGCTCGGTGGCGTGAGCGCGTTCGGCTTCGCCGGCATCTTCGTGGGCCCGGTGCTGTTGACGCTGGTGGCGGCGCTGTTGCGGTACGCCGACGAGGCGGGCGTGGGCCGACGCCCATCACCTTCGCAGCCGTCGATGCCGCCCACCGCCGACAGCGCGCCACCCGCGCCGTTGCCGCCACCTGCCAGCGCGCCGCCGGGCTGATCAGTCGACCAGCACCACGTCGACGCCCTCCTGGCGCGGCGGCTCGGACGACGGGTCGACGAACAACCACTTCAACAGCGCGCGATAGAAGCCGAACAGCGGCAGCCGCTGCGCCACTTCGTCACGCACCCGCTCACGGGTCGACTTGAAGCTGGCGTGGCTCTCGCGGGTGAGCCGCTCGCGCTCGTGCAGGAAGTTCGACAGCGGCTGCACCTGAATCTCGAACGTCTTGCCGGCCCAGTGCACCACCGACTTCAGCGCCGTCCACCCTGACTGCTTGCGCGAGGGCCGCTGCAGGTAGTCCTTGCTCTCGACGAACTGGAGCCGCTGGTGCAGTTCGTCGACGGGCAGGCCGCGCGCCTGAAGCTGCGGCGCGGGGAAGGTGAGCGAGAGCAGCTGCTCCTGCAGGCGGTACGCATCGTCTTCGTTGCCCACCACCAGCTTGATGCCGAAGACGTCTTTCACGTAGCGGCTCAGGTGCTGCAGCTGCTTGTCGCGCAAGACGATGCGGTCGAGGTCGAAGAGCTCGTCGACCACCTTGTTCCAGATTTCTTCTTCGGCCTTGATGCGGGTGAGCACGCGGTAGACGTTGCAGGCGTTGGGGCCGGTGGGCTCGTACTCGACGACGTTCGACACGAGGGTGGCCCGCATCCACCCGCGCTGCTCGGCGATGGCGAGCCTCGCGAGAATGCGGGTGCCGAGGTCGAGGTCGGTCGAGCGGGCGAGCTCGTCTTCGGTGACGTCGACGGTGATGGTGAAGCGCTCGTGCGTGTGCTCGACCTCGCCGATGGCCGAGCTGCGAAGGCCGAAGGTGCCGAGCAGCTGCTGCGCCAACAGGCCCGCGAGCGCGTGCAGGTCTCGCTCTCCACGTCGAATCATCGCGGTGAACTCGGCGCGCGCCTGCGACAGCTTGGTGCGCGAGAACGTGAGCCGCCCACCTGTCCCTGACTCGAGCTCGGCGCGCGCGGCCCGAAGCGAGACGACCAGCTCGTTCAACGCCGGCGCCTGACTCACCATCCACAAGGGAGAGCTGGCGTTCTCGGCCTCGCGCGCGTCCATGCCCGGGTCCTATCGCGATTGCCGTGGCCCGGCAGGTCTCTCGCGACCCGCGCGGGGTCGGCAGTGGCCCATTGCAATGCGCGGCGCCGGCTCGCATGGTTGAGAGGTGAAGGTTCCTTCGGCCATGGCGAGCGGCATCGCGGGGCTGCAGCGCGCGACGCAGCGGCTCGACCGCGCCGCGAGCGCGACGGCGATGCCGGTCGACCAGGTGACGCTGTCGGGCGGCGGCCTCGACGTGGAGCCCGTCGTCGAGAGCCTCTCGGCGTCGCATGCGTTTCGCGCGAGCCTCAAGGTGATTCAGTCGTCGGACCAGATGTCGAACGACCTGCTCGAGCTGCTCACGCGCCGCTGATCAACGCGACACGATGAACGCCGCCATGCAGGCGGCCGAGCCGACACAGCGAACGACCTCGAGCGGCTTCGCCCAGGCCTTGCCCTCGAGCAGCCCCGGAATCGTCGTGGTCGCGAGCGCGATGCACGCCGCGAAGGCGAGCCGCCACTCGAGCGCTTCGCCCTGCCCCCACATGAGGAACACGAAGGTGGCCACGAGCAGCACGAGCCACTGCGAGAACACGTAGCGCTTGACCACCTCGGAGGCGGTGACGTCGTACTTCACGGCCCAATCACGTTTGGGGGCCTCCCCCATCCACGCGGGGCGCCACGCGGGCGACGCGACGAAGACCTTGAGCGCGTCGAGCACCGTGGGCGCGCGGCGGGCGAGGCGCACGAGCTCGACGTAGCGCTCCACCTGCGCCCAGAGCGGGTTGAAGCTGCCGAGCGGCGCCGTCGTGCCGTACACGCACGGCTCGGTCTCGGGTTTCCACGTACCGAACAGGCGGTCGAAGACGCTGAACGTCGCGCCGTGGTTCTTGTCGAGGTAGCCCGGGTTGATGGCGTGATGCACGCGGTGGAGCGCCGGCGTGTTGAGCCACTTCTCGAGGAAGCCGAGCGGCTTGATGAGCTCGGTGTGAATCCAGAACTGGTACAGCGTGGTGAGGCCCAGCATCACCGCGAACGGCGTGGTGGGAATGCCGAGCAGCGCGAGCGGCAACCAGAACGGCAGGCTCGTCGCCCACGTCGTCACCGACTGCCGCAAGGCGACGGCGAGGTTGTAGTCCTCGCTGTGGTGGTGAACGACGTGCGCGGCCCAGAGCAGGTTCACCTCGTGCGAGAGGCGGTGCCACCAGTAGTAGGCAAACTCGACGCCGAGCAGCGCCGCCACCCAGGGCAGCCACGTCGTCGGCAGGTCGAAGAGGCGAAACTGAAAGACCCACGCATAGGCCGCGAAGGTGACCCAGCCGGCGAGCAGGTTCGAGACGAGCTGCTGCATGACGCCGCAGCCCATGTCGCCGATGGCGTCTCCGAGGCGATAGGCCTTCACCCGGCGGCGCGACGCCACGGCCAGCTCGAGAGCGATGCCGACGAAGAAGAGCGGAATCGCCAGCGCGATGAGGTTGGGCCCCACGACGCGACTTCATGCCGCATCGGGCGTGCGATTCAAACGACGCTCTGGAGTGGTGCCGAGCCCGTGGGCCAGCCGTGACACCGGCGGCCGACCCGACGAGGATGTGACCGATGTCGAAAGCCTTCACCAGCGAAGAGACGGAAGACACGTCTGTCGCGGGCCGGCCCCCACAGCGGGTGGCGCGCGGCCAGGAGCGGCCCATCACGCCCGAGGGTCACAAGGCGCTCGTCGACGAGCTGGCGCGGCTCGAGACGAGCGGCCGGGCCGAGGTGCGCGGGTTGTCGGTCGAGCACGAGCGCGAGCAGGCCAGGCGGCAGCTCGAGGCGCGCGTGGCGATGATCAGCGCGACCCTCGAGAGCGTGCGCGTGGTGCCGCCGCCCGAGACACCCGACGGCGTCGTGCGGTTCGGCAGCACGGTGACGCTGCGCTGGAGCGATGGTCGCGCGCAGACGGTGCGGCTCGTGGGGCCCGATGAAGCCGACGTGAAGTCGGGGCGGCTGAGCATCGAGGCTCCGCTCGCGCGCGCGTTGCTCGACGCGAAAGAGGGCTCGCAGATCGAGGTCGAACGTCCCCGCGGGGTGGAAGAGGCGACGGTCGAGACCGTTCGCTGAGAAGGCCACCCTCGTGCTGAGGTTCGCGCATGCCAGTGCATCTGTCGGTGGAAGGAATGGTCGCGACGCTCACGCTCGACGAGCCGGGGCGGAAGAACGCGATGACGCCCGAGCTCGGTGACGCGTTGAAGGCGCGCGTCGAGGAGCTGAAGCAACGCTCCGACGTGCGCGCGGTGGTGTTGATGGGCGCTGGCGGCGCGTTCTCGGGCGGTGGCGACCTCGCGATGCTCGAGCGGCTCCGGAGCGTCTCGGCCGACGAGGCACGGCGCTTCATGCTCGGCTTCTACGCGCGCTACCTGAGCGTGCTCGAGCTCGAAGTGCCGACAGTGGCAGCCGTGGAGGGCGCGGCGATGGGCGCGGGCCTGTGCCTCGCGCTCGCGTGCGACTTCATGGTGGTGCAGAGCGACGCGAAGCTGGGGCTCAACTTCGTGCAGCTCGGGCTGCACCCCGGCATGGGCGCGACGTACTTCGTGGCGAGACGGGCGGGCGCGCAGGTGGCGGCGAAGCTGTTGATGACGGGTGAACGGTTCGATGGTGGCGACGCGGTCGGGCTCGGGCTGGCGCTCGAGGAGTACCCGGCGGGCGGCGTGCTTCCCGCGGCGATGAAGCTGGCCAGCACGTTGGCGGCTCAGGCGCCGCTGGCGGTGAAGGCGCTCAAGGCCGAGCTGGGTGTCGATAGCGCGGCGTTGCAGAAGTGTCTCGAGGCCGAGGCCGCGCATCAGGCCGTCAGCTACGGGAGCGCGGACATGGCCGAAGGGTTGGCTGCGGCTGCCGCACGACGCGCGCCGGTGTTTCGCGGAAGCTGACTGTTCGACGATGACCGAGAACACGAACCGGTACTCGAGGCTCACCGACTCCTCAGCGGTGAAGCGGTTGTACCGCGCCAAAATTCTGCTCGCGGCCTTGTACGTTCTCCTCATCGGACTGGCGTTCGCTCGAGCCCCTCTTCCGTTCCTCATCGGCACGGTGGTGGCGCTGCTCGTCGTCTCTTCCTGGATCGCCAGGTGGAAATGCCCAACGTGCGGCCGTGCATTCTTCATCGGGCCCTTCTTCCTGCACGTTCCGTGGAGACAAACCTGCCGGCACTGTGGCTTTCGGCTCAGGGATTCAGAGTGACTCCGCAGCGCGTGACCTCCAGAGGCTTCAGTCGTTCGCGCGAACGAGCACCATGTCGGTCGTGGCGTACGGGCGCTTGATGGTCGCGACCTCGACGAAGCCGAAGCGCCGATAGAGCGACTGCGCATCGCGCGTCCCGAGCCGAACCCGCGAACACGAGCGCACCGCGGGATGATCGAGCAGCAGCCGCATCAGCGCCTGGCCGACGCCACGCCGACGCCAATCGGAGCGAACGGCCACGTCGTAGATCCACGCGTACTTTCCACCGTCGCTCAACGCGCGCGCCGTTGCGACGAGTTGGCCATCGGGAGCCCGCGCTCCGACCCAGGCCGAGCTGCCGAGATGCGCGCGGCGGAGCTCGGCTTCGGAGAAGACGTCGTTCCAGTACTCGCCGTGCAGCAGCCCAATCATCTCGTCGAGCGAACGAGCATCGAGCGCCGCGTGCAGTCGAAGGCCGTGTTCACTCTGGAGAAACGACGGCACAGGCGTGCTCGGGTTCACCTCGCGGATCAGCTCGATGGCACGAACGTCTCCCGGAGCACCGCGCTTCCACAGTTGCTCCATCACCTTCAGCCGCGCCTCGTCGTTGCGGTTCTGGCCGAGCTTGGCCTTGGCCGTGGCGCCGTCGAGCGACACGCCGCCGATGAGAATGCCCTTCACGGCCGCGCGGTAGAGCGGTGACTGCGCCTCGATGATTGCGTGCCCACCCTCGGGCTGGAGCTTCTCCATCAACCGCTGGAGCACGCGCGCCTTTCGCTCTGGCTCCTCGATGGCCGTCAGCACGCCTCGCACCTGCGCCCCGCGAAACAGCGTCGTCGCCGGGCACGCGCGCTCGGCGTCGAGGAAGTAGCTGGGCAGCCGCGCCACCGTCTCCTCCACCGACACGACCACCTGACGACCGAGCAGCGACGTCTTCTCGCCCGCGGGCGCTGCGTGAAAGCAGACCCAGCCGTCGTCGACCACGCCGTGCAGCGACTTCAGCAGCACCTCTCCCTCGGCGTTCGTGCCCGCCACCTGCATCGTATGGGCGGTTCGGAACAGCTCGTGGGCCAGCTCGATGGGCGCTTCGTATTCGCGTCGTCTCATGATGCGCACGGTGCCGAAGTCATGGACCAGCCAGAAGGTCCAGTTTCGACATTTCTGCTAGTCCATGCCTCATGGCTTCCTGGAACGTGACGTTGAGCGACGCAGGCCCTGCCGAGGCGCCGGTGTTTCTGCGCATCACCCACGGCGTCATCGAAGACATTCGCCGGGGCCGCTTGAAGCCGGGGCAACGCCTGCCTGGCACGCGCGCGTGGGCGAACGCGCTCGACGTCAACCGCAACACCGTGGTCGCCGCGGTCGCCGAGCTCGAAGCACAGGGCTGGGTGCGCTCGACGCCGACGCGCGGCACGTGGGTGCAGGAGCAGCTGCCGGTGGAGCCCCGCCTCTCGCGCGCGCCCGGCCTGCCATCACTCGGCCTGCGCCTCGGGCCGCTGCCCTCATTTCTCGGCGAGCGAAGGTTCACGTTGCCCAGCGGCGTGATGCACCTGTCGGCAGGAACGCCCGACCCTCGGCTCTTTCCCGTCGAGCTCATCGCGCGCACGTGGCGGCGGGTCGTGCGCCGGAAGGGCCGGCACCTGCTCGAGTATGGAGACCCCGCCGGACATCCCTCGTTGCGGCGCGCGCTCGCGAACATGGTGGCCGACCTGCGCGGCGTGCCTGCGACGATGGAGCAGGTCGTCGTCACCCGCGGCAGTCAGATGGCGCTCGACCTCATCGCGAGAGCGGTCGTGGCTCCGGGAGAGACGGTGGCGGTCGAGGCGCTCGGCTACCGGCCCGCGTGGGACGCGCTGCGACTCATCGGCGCGAGGCTCGAGCCCATCGCGGTCGATGATGAGGGCCTGAACGACGAAGCGCTCGCGAAGTTGCTGCGACGGCGTCGTGTACGCGCGGTGTACGTGACGCCTCATCATCAGTACCCGCCGACGGGGACGAGGTCGGCGGCGCGGCGGCTGGCGTTGCTCGGGCTCGCGCGCAACCACCGCATGCTGATCATCGAGGACGACTACGACCACGAGTTTCACTACCAGGGCCGGCCGGTGTTGCCGTTGCTGGCCAGTGACGACAGCGGTGTGGTGGCGAGCGTGGGCACGCTCTCGAAGGTGCTCGCTCCCGGGCTGCGGCTTGGCTTCATCGTCGCGCCAACCGAGCTCGCCCAACGCGTCGCCCGCCTTCGCGCCGTGATGGACCGGCAGGGCGACCACCCGATGGAG